>JBBAAB010000164.1:0-4203 GCA_041658445.1 Thermoleophilia bacterium | reverse complement strand
GAGTTCGGCTGGTCGCTGGCCTTCATCCTCGGCATCCCGCTGATGGGTTTCCTGATCGCCCGCAACGGCTGGATGGCGCCCTTCCCACTGATGGTCATCCTGGGGGCGCTCATCTTCGCCGGTCTGTTCGTGATGCTGCCGAAGGACGAGAAACCCGCCGCCGAAAACCGCTCGAGTGACACGTTCAAGGTCATTCTCACCTCCGTCCCTGCGCTGGCGGGATTGGCCGTCGGCCTGCTGGCCAGTGCAGGCAACGAGGTGGTCAATCTCATCTTCGGCGTCTGGCTGGAGGACTCCTTCGGCCTGCAGATTGCCGCCCTGGGCGCAGCCTCGGCCGTGATCGGACTCTCCGAACTGGGCGGGGAGGGACTGGTGGCGGCCTTCGTTGACCGGCTGGGCAAGCCGCGCGCCATCGGCCTGGGGCTGGCGGCCAACTGCCTGGCGGCGCTGGCCCTGCTTTTCCTGGGGCGGACGCAGGCCGGCGCCCTGGTTGGCCTGTTTTTCTTTTACATTACGTTCGAGTTCACCCTGGTCAGCATCATCCCGTTGATGACCGAACTCCTGCCATCGGCGCGCGCCACTCTGATGGCCTTCAACGTGGCGGCCCTTTCCCTGGGCCGCGCCCTGGGGGACCTGCTGGCTCCGCGCTTGTACGGATTGGGCTTCTGGTTCATCGTGCTGGGAGTGGTGGGATTCAATTTGCTGGCCCTGGCTGCGCTGCGGAAGGTGAAGACGGCCATTTGACAGGCGTGCTATAATGATTTTGGCAGTTTTACTGCTTCTTGCATAAATCTGTGAACAGGCTATGATCGAATTGCTCGCAATTCATGGAATTTTGGTTCAGATGTTTACGCAGGTTCCTGTAATCTTGCGCCGTCCATAGGCTATTGAGCCGCCAAACGACGGCTGAGCACTTCGTTCGTTAGCCCGCTCATGGGAATCGGGTGGGTTCCCTATGACCATGAAAAGAATTTTCACCATGCTACGCACAACCACACTTCGGATAGTTTTGCTCATCGGCCTTCTGACCTTTTTGATCACGAGCCAGGCAGGTACAGTTTCGGCCGGAACTAACGTTTGGAAAAGCAATGGACCTGAAGGCGGAGTGATTTACGCCCTGGCGATTGACCCGACGACCCCCAGCACGCTCTATGCGGGGACCTGGGGCGGCGGAGTGTTCAAGAGCACGAACGGCGACGGGAACTGGAGCGCGGTCAACAGCGGCCTGACGAGTACCAATGTTCGCGCCCTGGCGATTAACCCGACGACCCCCAGCACGCTCTATGCGGGGACATCTGGCGGCGGCGTGTTCAAGAGCACGAACGGCGGCGGGGACTGGAGCGCGGAAAACAGCAACCTGACTAGTACCAATGTTTACGCCTTGGCGATTGACCCGACGACCCCCAGCACGCTCTATGCGGGGACATATTATGGCGGTGTGTTCATGAGCACGAACGGCGGCGAGGCCTGGAGCGCAGTCAACACCGGCCTGACGAATCTCAATGTTTCCGCCCTGGCGATTGACCCGGCGACCCCCAGCACGCTTTATGCGGGGACAGATGGCGGCGGCGTGTTCACGAGCACGAACGGCGGGGCCTGGAGCGCGGTCAACACCGGCCTGACTAGTACCACTGTTTACACCCTGGCGATTGACCCGACGCCCCCCAGCACGCTCTATGCGGGGACAGATGGCGGCGTGTTCATGAGCACGAACGGCGGGGCCTGGAGCGCGGTCAACAGCGGCCTGACTAGTACCAATGTTCGCGCCCTGGCGATTGACCCGACGACTCCCAGCAGGCTCTATGCGGGGACAAGGTATGGCGGCGTGTTCAAGCGCACGGACGGCGGGAACTGGAGCAACAGCGGCCTGACGAGTACCACTGTTTACGCCCTGGCGATTAACCCGACGACCCCCAGCACGCTCTATGCGGGGACAGGGGGCGGCGGCGTGTTCAAGAGCACGGACGGCGGCGGGGCCTGGGGCGCGGTCAACAGTGGCCTGACCAGTACCGATGTTCGCGCCCTGGCAATTAACCCGACGACCCCCAGCACGCTCTATGCGGGGACATATTATGGCGGCGTGTTCAAGAGCACGAACGGTGGCGGGGCCTGGAGCGCGGTCAACACCGGTCTGAATAATACCGATGTTCAAGCCCTGGCGATTGACCCGACGACCCCCAGCACGCTTTATGCGGGGACAGATGGCGGCGGCGTGTTCACGAGCACGAACGGCGGGGCCTGGAGGGAGGTCAACAGCGGCCTGACTAGTACTACTGTTTACGCCCTGGCGATTGATCCGACGCCCCCCAGCACGCTCTATGCGGGGACATCTGGCGGCGCGTTTAAGAGCACGAATGGCGGCGAGAACTGGAGCGCGTTCAACAGCGGCCTGACTAATACTAGTAACGATGTTTACGCCCTGGCGATTGACCCGACGACTCCCAGCACGCTCTATGCGGGGACATCTGGCGGCGGCGTGTTCAAGCGCATGGACGGCAGCGGCTGGAGCGCGGTCAACAGCGGCCTGACGAGTACCACCGTTTACGCCCTGGCGATTAACCCGACGACCCCGGGCACGCTCTATGCGGGGACATGGGGCGGCGGCGTGTTCAAGAGCACGGACGGCGGCGGGGCCTGGGGCGCGGTCAACACCGGCCTGACTAGTACCACTGTTTCCGCCCTGGCGATTGACCCGACGACCCCCAGCACGCTCTATGCGGGGACGTCTAGCGGCGGCGTGTTCAAGAGCACGAACGGCGGCGAGGCCTGGAGCGCGGTCATCAGCGGCCTGACCAGTACCGATGTTTCTGCCCTGGCGATTGACCCGGTGACCCCCAGCACGCTCTATGCGGGGACATGGGGCGGCGGAGTGTTTACTATTCAGCAGATCCCTGCTTATCATATTATATATTTTCCCCTGATAGAGAAATAAGTCTTATGGGTTATTCGAGAGATGAAAGCGGGCTAACATCTGAGTGAAGCCGACCGCTGTTTCTCCGCGGAGGGTAGGCGTGCCTAAGGAACCAAGTCATGAGTAGGCACAGGAGTCTTGCCAACTCCGCAGCGGCGGTTTGCTCAGGGCGTTGGCAGCCCCGGCTCCCTCATTTCCTCCCCACCCTCCCCCACCTCCTCTCCACCCAATCCTGCATCGCCAGCCTCACATCCCACGGATTTGCGAAGCATCCCGTAGGGACCCCCAACTCCCGCCGCACCGCCAACTCCAGCAAACCCAGCCGTTAGGCATAAATCCGTCCCGGCAACTCCCGCCGGGACAATCCTTTTCCTGGGGTAAAATCAAGACAACCCACTGATCACTGCTCACTGGTTACCGATAACGATGTTAATCCACTCCGCCTCCCAACTCCTGACCCTCCCCGGCGGCCCCCAGCGCGGGACCGACCTCGGCCGCCTCGCCATCATCGAGGATGGCGCTGTGCTCGTCCGCGACGAGAAGATCGCTGCCGTTGGGACCACCCGCGAACTGCGCCGCGCCCACGCCGACGAACCGACGCTGGACGCCTCCGGCTGCGTGGTCATGCCCGGCTTCGTGGACCCGCATACCCACATCGTCTGGGCCGGGGACCGGGCCGCCGAGTTCGAGATGAAAATGGCCGGGGCCAAATATCTCGACATCCTGGCGGCGGGTGGCGGGATCAACTCAACGGTCCGCAAGACGCGGGAAGCCTCCATTGAAACCCTTATGGACGAGACCCGTCCGCGTCTCGCCCGTATGTTCGCTCACGGCACCACCACCGCCGAAGCCAAGACCGGCTACGGCCTGGAGAGCGAGGCGGAACTGCGCATGTTGCAAGCCATCCTGGCCCTCGACGCCGCCGGTCCGCTCGAACTGGCTCCGACGTTTCTGGGCGCGCACGCCATCCCCCCCGAATATAAAGGCAACCCGCAAGCCTATACTGACCTGTTGTGCGCAGAGATGCTGCCGTTCATCCGCCAGTGGTGGAGCAGCCAGCCGCCCACTGCCAGCCGTCCCCTGCCCTTTGTGGATGTCTTTTGCGAGACCGGCGCCTTCGACCTGGCCCAGTCCCGCCAGATATTGACCAAAGCCAAAGAGCTGGGTTTCCCACTCAAACTCCACGCCGACGAGTTCGACAACCTGGGCGGCGCTTCGCTAGGCGTCGAACTGGAGGCTGGTTCGGTAGACCATTTAGTGAAGACATCCGATGGCGACATTCAGGCACTGGC
>JBBAAB010000163.1:0-4219 GCA_041658445.1 Thermoleophilia bacterium | reverse complement strand
GTCGGCAGGCCCAGGGGACCGAGATGCCCTCCGGCTCCTCCCGGCTCCGGCGTTAAATACTTGTCCCGGATCGCGCCGTGGACTTCGTGGGTACCGGTAGATGGCGAAAAGTAGATATTGACGAACTGGAACGCGTTGTACTTGCCGTTTGAAACACCCGTATCCAGCTCATCGCTGGTAGGCAGACCAAAGCGAGCCGGTCCGCCTACTGCGAACCACTTGTTTCGTATCTCGCCGCGTACCTCATTGGCGCCGGTTGGAGACGACCAGTAGATGGTAGCTTTTTGAAACTCGCTCTTGCGGCCGTAGTAGCCGGGGACGCCGGTCTCATCGGTTAAAGGCAGGCCGAAGTAGGTGGCGCCGTTCAGTAAAACGAACTTATCCAGGATGGCGCCGTAAACTATGTGGGCGCTGGTCCCGGGTGACCAGTATACATGGGCGTGCTCAAACTCGTTCATGCGGGCAGAGCCGGAGGCTAAGCCTGGTACGTCTTGCTCATCGGTCTTGGGCAATCCCCAGGCCTGCGGGCCGCCTGATGCCAGGTATTTGTCCAGGATGCCGCCGTAGACCGAATGGGCTCCGGCGCTGGCTGAGTAATAGACGCGGCCACCCTGCAGGATGCACTGCTGGGCGCCGGGGACACCAGGAACGGCGTATGAGTCGGTTGCCGGCAGACCTAATGTTAAAGTGAGACTCGGATATCTGTCCAGGATGCCGCCGTAGACGATATGGGCGCTGGTGGCGGGCGACCAGTAGATATTGGCGGGGTAAGCAAAGGTGTTCATGCGCGCGGCGGCGTTGCCGCCGGGTACGCCTGTCTCATCGGATGTGGGCAGGCCGAAAACCTGCGGGCCGCCTGATACCAGGTACTTGGTCAGTATGGCGCCGTGTACCTCATTGGTACCAGCGGCGGAAGTGTAGATGCGGACGTACTGGAAGTCAGATTCCTGGGCGCCGGCTACACCGGAGATGACGGAGATGTCGAATACGTCGGTGGTCGGGAAACCATAGTTTGCCCTGCCGCCGATGGAATCGAACTTGTCCATGATGGCGCCGTGGACCTCACGGGGTCCGGTGGCGGGCGACCAGTACATCCTGCCGGTGGTGCTGGTGCCGCCGGTGTTGTTAAATGTCTGGTTCACGCCGCCGGGAATTCCTAATTCATCGCTGGTGGGCAGGCCGAGGACGCCGCCTTCGCGGCCCAGCGAGTCATACTTGGGCAGGATGGCCCCGTGGAGCCAGTAAGTCCCGCCGGTTGCTTCGTTGTAGTAGAGCCTGCCGCCAGTGTAGTTCTTGTACATTCCGCCGGTTATTGTTTGTACCGCGCCAGTGGCGGGACCTATTACTGTTTCGAGAGCATTCCATTTATCTAAGAAGGATGATTCGACGGGCACCGGTGAGGGTTGCGGCTGAGCTGGATCCGGCCCACGCATTGCATTTTTGAATGCAACCTCGCTGTCGGCTGAGCTGTTGATGCGCCAGTCCGTTTCCTTGTCTATGTTGAACCAAGTCAGACTGACAATCCTCGGAAACCTTTCGGGCAACTGAGCGAAGGTGTCAGTAATCCAGCGTGCCTTTCCGCCGTTCTGCGCGTTTGCGCCAACTTCGGTGGAAGACGTTTCACAAATCATGACAGGTTTGCTGGTCCTCGAAACAGCAACATCATAATTGTACTGAAATGTCTCAACAAAGGTCTTCCAGGTGGATGACCAGTAGGGAGTACTGTACATGGTGCCCCAGTTATATCCATTGATGCCCACATAATCGACATAGGCATCACCTGGGTAATATTTGTTGAAAGTGTCCTGCGCTTCGACCAGGGTGTTATCTTGATTTGGTGACCACACCCACGTGACGTTTGTCGCGCCTTCCTGGACAAAGATGTCATGGATATGGCGCCACGCAGGAATATAATCCTCAGGCTGGTTTCCATTAACCGTGCCGCCCCAGCTTGTCCAGTCACCGTTCATCTCGCACATAGGCCTCAAGATGACCGGATAACCGAAATCTCTCAATTGACGTGCCCAGCGGCGTATATCGTTGTCAAAGTCACCCCGGGTGATATTGTCGAGTCGATAAGCCGGCTGGTTGACTCCATCGGGATTCCTGTGATCCCTGGGCTCCCATGCCATCTGGATCGTTTTCCCGGAAGCGGCGATTGGCCCGAGAGTATAAGTATCCAGCTGTTCACCGATTGCCTGATACCAGAGAAAGAGGTCAGCCTGACGTCCGATGCTGGACTCGAAGGCACCCAGTTCATTTGTATTGGGCATGAAAACGCCCAATTGCACATTGGAAGATTGGGCAGCAGAAACCTGCGGAACCGCAGTACCGGCAATGAGCAGCGCCACAAGCAGGGCGCCTGCAAAAATTGTTGCAAGACGAGGGACGTTCATTAGAAGCCATGCCTCCTAGGCGGTAGCCAGGCAATCCTAGTCCGAAGACCTTAGATCCTTGGCTTTGCGCCACTCCGTTTCCGGAGTTTTGCCCTTGTCACCCGGATTTGGCTTCTCCCCCTCCAACCGCGTTCCGTGGTGTGATCACTCTCGTAACCAATATTTGTATCGGCCTTACCTGGGTCAGCTTTACCTGCCGATTGCCTAAGAAAAAAGGGAGGCTAAAACATTCAGTGTTTGCAGAGGCTGGATCAAACAGACCATCTCAAGGGTATTGCGAAGGTTATAGAGTCACAACTCCAGGACAAAGGTTCCCGGTGCATGCGTGCCTTGTTATATACGAAGATTACTCTGCAGCAAATGCGGTAGCTCGAGTTGAGGGTGTTGAATTCCCGCTCAGAATTGAAACCAGAGAACCAAATGCTCGAGGAAAAACTTGTTAGTTATCTCAGGGTGTGACGTGACTTATTGCTATCCTGATGTTCCTGTTGGTGTTCACCGTTGATAGCACAGTTCCCGTATAATAGTACCCAAGGATTTCTGAATAGGTCACCCCGAGGTTGGCTCGCGCCAGCGCTCCGTGACCACTTAAGCCCACTCCATGCCCAGCCATCGTCATGCCCGCATCGTACGGTTCGGAAACGCTGGCCAGCCAGGGCCAATAATCAACGCCCCAGACCTCCAGCGCTGAACGGGTTCTGCCATCCGAGTTCGAGAAGTATGACGTCATAGCCACAGTTCCGTCATAAGTAACAACCTGACCGGCAGTTGTATTTACCGCTGTCACGAGGGTTGGAAAGCGCGCTTCAAGTCCATACCCCTTGTAAACCTGGTCGTCACCATTGCCGTTACGGCTATTCTTAAGATGGAAGATCTCCGAGCCGCCATACTTGCCATTGCGATCAAGATGCCAGATGGCGTAACTGCGGGCAGCGACTGTCATCGTCCTGAGAAACTCGGCTGGTGAGCCGGAGCTGGTTTCGGCAATACCCTTCATGTAGTCCTCTACCGGCAGCTCGTTCACTATCCATACGGCATCAGAGACCGGTGAGTAACGCACCTCGATGGTTCCCCGGAACTTGTTGTCATCCAGAGAAGTATCCCAGCTTGGGACGTCATGATAAGAAGTTGCCCGCACGATGCCACCGGTAGCTGTGAACCTGATATATGAGGTTCCCGTAAGGTACACACCGGGAGCCTGTACACTGTATATTCCGGTGATCTTGTTGTACCTCACCGAGGCGACCTGACCCGCTCCCAGGGTCGCCAGCAGAGCACCGTTCCCGTCCCTGGCCTCGAATGTCGTGTCGGCGGTCATGGTATTAACAGCGCCGGCGTATACCTGCGCGCCACTCCGCGCCTCCCAATAGATGTAACCACCATCAAAGTCGCTGCGGCGGCCGGAACCAGAGCTGTACTCGTCAGTGATGGGCAGACCGAGTGGTCCGGCCGGTCCTCCCACTCCTCCTCCTTCGAGGTATTTCGCCAGGATAGCTCCGTGAACCTCATGGGCCGTGGTGACAGCCGACCAGTAGATGTTGGCGTTCTGGAACTGATTCCATTTGCCTTCGATACCCGTGACATTCTGCTCGTCGCTGGTGGGCATGCCGAAGACCAGTGGTCCGCCGGACGCCAGCCACTTGTTTCGTATTTCGCCGTGGACTTCCCAGGCTCCGGTTACGCCGGACCAGTAAATGGTGGCGCCCAGTAGCTCTGACTTGCGTCCGGGGCCATAGCCGGGGACGCCGGTCTCATCGGTAGTGGGCAGGCCGAACGTTGCCGGGCCTAGCGCCAGGTATTTGGTCAGGATATCGCCGTGCATC
>JBBAAB010000162.1:0-4235 GCA_041658445.1 Thermoleophilia bacterium | reverse complement strand
TTGACAACGAAGACTGCGCCGCGGGATTTCGCCGAATCGATAACGCGTCCCATGACTCCGCTTTCGATACCAACCATGCGATTGTCTCCGCAGACCGCAAAAGTATAGGAAGAACCACCATGGTCCGTTGATGAGGTTTGCGTCGTTTGTGTTTGAGTCGCTCCCGTTTTGCCGGGCGCGATCTGTGAATCACCACAGCCAGATGCAAACCCGGCAAGCTGAAACACTGATATTGCCAGCGATAAAAATAGTACTGTCTTTCGCCCGCATATCAATGAGCCTCTTCTATATCAGGAGGTTCGGGCATGAGACCCGTCTCCTGGTATGTGACGGCATCACTCAACATGCGATGCAGCTGTATGTGCAGCGAGTCATTCTGTGGATCGCGGTCAATAGCGTCCATTATATGAATTATCGCCCGTTCGACATCATGCAGGTCGTAAAATTCCAGCTGTGCCAGCTCTTCATAAAGGGACGACCTTTCAGGTTCGCGGTCAATAGCGGACTGCGTGATGCGCCTGGCTTCGATATAATCGCCCCTTCCGACAGCAGCGTGCGCAAGTACAAGCAGGGGATCAACGGAATACGGGTTTAGCTTGTGCGCTCTTCTGGCCGAAGTTTCCGCGCTCTCGAGATTACCCGACGACAGGCTGTTCCGGGCGCGATCGCTCAGTATCCTGGACGCGAGAAAAGCCATGAACATCACAGTCAGCGCCATGGCTAGCGCGATAACCATCATCCGCAGCCAGACGGGAATGAGATACAGAGCGGGCAAGTTATTGCTCTCCGATGAGAAATCTGAGCCGGTTTCGAGATCCTCCTCTGATGCGGCCCCAAGACGAAACAGCAGGCCGCAAAGCACAAAGAAAGGAACCGATACCGCGGGCAGCGCCCAGTTCCATTCAAAGCTGGTGTCGGCGACCCAGGCCAGGGCGGCGATCAGAAGAGAAATATAGAGACCGTTCCCGCGGAGCCAGGGCCGCGCCAGCAGTTGACTTGTTGCGGCAAATACCAGTGAGGCCATAAGCGCAAGCAGAAGAACGAAGCCGACTATCCCCTGGTCGGTGAGAAAGCGCACCCACATCGAATGAGGGTCCCGGGCCAGCCCCTCGCCACTCTGCATCTTCATATTGACGAAACGGTATGTTCCGCCGCCGGTGCCCGCAAGCGGATGCTGTTTGAAATTCTCTAGACCGATTCGCCAGAACTCCGTGCGGTTGTCCTCAGTAGATGCAAGGCGCTCGACTCCGCGCGCGTCAACTGATACCTCGTCATATTGCCAGACCTGCACATCAGATTTCGATCTCCAGTAAGCAAGTTTTTCAGAAATGGCGTCCCGCTGGACCATTGTCACGCCGGCGATACCGATGACGACTATCACCCAGAAGGCCAGAATGAAAACAAGACCGCCCCGGGTTTCCGGGACCCTGGAGGGCAGCAGTAGTGTTGCGAATTTAATCGCCGCGGAGGCGAGTAGGGCAACAGCCAGCAGGATGGCGAACGTCCGACCTTCAGCCGCATCTATCGGAATCCCGTCACCTGAAGCCCGCAGCGAAGGCAGTGTTGTTGCCGAGTACCATGCAAGCAGGCCGGCCGGTAGCATGGATGAGAACAGGGAAAGGATCGAGGCAAGCCGATCGGGCGCAAGGGCGAGATATAAAACAACAGACGCAATGCAGATCGCGATACCACCCCGTGAAAGGGTAAAGAAAAGGGTGAGCCCCATAAGTGATAAAGCGCAGCTGAATGCTGTACGGGTAAAACGCGTGACTTGTGGAGATGACACCAGCCAGAGACAGGGAATAATCCCCAGCACCATCAACGCCGCCAGACCGTTCCAGTAGCCGATGCTTCCCATCAGGCGTCCACCAGAGTAAACGTAATCCTGCGAAATATCAGGGTTGATCCGGCTAAGCATGGCGAAAGCGGCAAGAGCTGTCGTTACGCATACAAACAGAACGGCTGAATATCTGACGCTTCGGGCGCTGGCGGGCCCGATGATAACAGCTGCAAAACAGGCCAGATATATTGATACCCTTGTAAATTCCTGCAGTGACAGGCCGGGCGATATGGACCAAATGAACGAGAGGCCCGTCCAGAGCGCGACCGCGGCCAGCGACCATACCGCCGGACGTGCCACTTTCGGAATCCACAGGTCGTCCCATCCGGCGAGTATCACCAGCCCAAGGATAGTCCAGGAAGCTATGGCGGCCGGGTAGAAATTTATCGAGAAATATCCACCATCCCTGGCCGCGAGATATGCAAAAACAGCCAGCACGCCACATGTTCCCAGCCACGTGTATATAGGAGATGCCTTTGTGGGCTCAGTAGCCATTTTCTGGACTTGTGAATTAAATTGCATGCTTAAATAGTTTATGTTTTCCTTCATTTCCAGTATATTATCTATAAAGCATAACCTTAATTGAGATGAAAAGGAGGTGAAATATATGAGGAAATTGGCAGTACTCGCCAGCGTATGGCTGGTATGCACAGCTTCGCTCGCTTTTGGCGCGGTGGCATTTGGTGATGATGATGACCATGACGGAGATCATCATAAGAGGCACTGCGAATACAAAAGGGGCAAGGTGGTGTGTGACCGCGACTAGGCGATTGAGTTTTGACTGACTCAACGTGTCTGTGTTCGGTAATTCCCTTTGGCGTTTTGCAGACTCCCTTGCCAGTCCATCCAATTTAGGGCTATGAGTAATCCTCGGCCCGTGTTGATCGTATGAAAACCCACGCGATCAGATTTAATAACCGTCCGGATTCGCGCGATGCCAATCCCAGGCACTGCTTATTATGTCATCCAGCGCTGGATGTTCGGGCTTCCATCCCAGTTCCTTTGAAATCCTGTCCGAGCTTGCCACAAGAATGACGGGGTCTCCTTTTCGCTTGCTGGATTCCCTGATTTCAAAATTAACTCCCGTGACTCTCCTCGCGGTTTCCATAACTTCCCGCACCGAGTAGCCCTTGCCGTTTCCAAGGTTGTAGTGGAGGCTTTCGCTCCCAAGCGCGTCCAGAGCCATCAAATGAGCCTGGGCCAAATCCTTTATGTGAATGTAGTCCCGGACGCAGGTGCCATCAGGCGAGGGGTAGTCGGTACCGTAGATTTCAACGTATTCCTTTTTCCCGAGAGCCGTCTTCAGTACCAGCGGAATCAGGTGGGTCTCGGGTTCATGGTCCTCACCCCTCTCTGCCGAAGCGCCGGCAGCGTTGAAATACCTGAGGACGGCATGCTTGATTCCGTGTATACGGTCATACCAGTCCAGCATCCGCTCGAAAAGAAGTTTTGATTCGCCGTAAGCGTTGGTCGGATACTGGGGATGGTCTTCGTCGATTAAATCAGTCACCGGGTCGCCATAGACAGCGGCGGTGGACGAAAAAAGGATCCTTTTCACCCCTGCTTCGACCATCGCTTCAAGCAGTTCTACGGGGCGGCAGGTGTTGTTGAGGAAATATTTGCCGGGGTCCCGCATGGATTCGCCCGCCTCGATGAAGCCGGCCATGTGGATGACAGCCTCTGCCCCGCTCTCTTTCAGGGCGCTCTTCATCCGCCCGCGGTCACCCACGTCTCCGGCCACGAAATTTGCCTCGGGGTGGACGGACTCGCGGTGTCCGGTTGACAGATTGTCATATACGGTAACTTCGTCGCCGCGGCCCAGACACACTTCGGTGACGATGCTGCCGATATATCCGGCTCCGCCTGTGATTAGAATCTTCATGTCAGTTTTGGATGATATAGGAGTAAATCACAGGTTGCCAACAGGGCGCCGGCGCTGAGCGGACACAGGAATGCCCTCGGCATTTGTTATACTCGCCAGATGAAGATTCTCTTTATAAGTGACATATTCGGAAAGCCGGGTCGCGAAGGGTTTTTAAAAAGGCTTCCCGGGCTGCGGGAAGAACATTCACCCGATTTCGTTATCGCAAATGGGGAGAACGTTGCCAGCGGCGCCGGCATAACCTCGAAGATCGCCGAAAAGTTACTGGCGGGTGGCGTCGATGTTATCACGACCGGAAATCACGTCTGGCGGCAGAAGGAGATAATTCCGTTTCTCTCCCAGTCTGACAGGATTATCCGTCCTGCGAATTACCTTCCCGATAATCCGGGCCGCGGATGGACAGTCGTCTCGCGCAACGGGTTTCAGCTGGCGGTGGTCAACCTTTCGGGAAATCTCTACATTGGAGCTCCGCTCGGAGCTTTCCAGACGATCGATCCTGTTCTCGATGAAATC
>JBBAAB010000161.1:0-4237 GCA_041658445.1 Thermoleophilia bacterium | reverse complement strand
AAACCTCATCAACGGACCATGGTGGTTCTTCCTATACTTTTGCGGTCTGCGGAGACAATCGCATGGTTGGTATCGAAAGCGGAGTCATGGGACGCGTTATCGATTCGGCGAAATCCCGCGGCGCAGCCTTCGTTGTCAATACCGGGGATGTAACGACCAGCGGGACCAGGGACGAACTGGTTCAATACCACGATTATACGGCTTCCTCCGGGATCAGTTTTTACACCGTTCCGGGAAACCATGATGTCGGCAAGGGTGGCACGAGCGAGGCATACGAGGAGATCATCGGGCCACCTTATTACAGCTTCGATTATGCCGGGGATCATTTTGTGATCATTGACAATGCTGACGATAAAACAGGAATTTCGGACGCCCAGATGCAGTGGTTCACTGAAGAGCTCGCGGGAAATGCCGGGCGGCCAAAACAATTCATCTTCGCCCATATCCCAGTCGGCAGCACTTCTCTGCCATCCGCTCACGTGACCGGTGAGGGTGGGGATGCCGGCCTTAAGTCGGGACGGATGATGGTATCTGAAGCCGCGAAATATCCCAACGTCAAGGACATCTTCTTCGGACATATCCATGCTTACCTTGCCTACAGGCTTGATGGAATAGACGCCTATGTGACAGGCGGTGCCGGAGCCCTGTTATACCTTCCTGAAGGCAAGGGTGGGTATTATCACTATCTTCTGGTAACCGTCAGGGAGGAAAGAGTTGAAGTCGAGGTTGTGCAGGTATGAATCGCGACCCGGAATGCCGTGGCAGGCCAGGTCTCTTTCTGGTTTTTAAGAATCAGGGTTCGTAGCCCATCAGGCTGGCCAGGCGGGCATGACGTCTGGCCATCAGCTCATCACCCAGCTTCTCGCCACATTTTCCCAGGCAATAATGGGCGTAACCGTTGGTGGGATACAAATCGACGACCATCCTGAATTCTGTGGCGGCGTGCTTAAAACGCCCCGAGTTATAATAAGCGCGTCCCAGCGCCTCGCGGATTGAAGTCCGGTCAGGTTCCTGCCTGCGGGCGCGCTCGAGAACTATGGCGGCCTGCGCCGGGTGACTGCTCTTCAGGAACGCCTCACCGCGTCTTAAAAGCTCGTATGCTGACTCGCTACTCAAGGAATTGACTCCTTTTTGCCTAATTCCATTGTAGCCGCTGGCGCTCGTGTTCAAAAGTGAAAATACGCCGGGCCTCTTTTATGGGGACCGTGAATTCCGATAGACTTTAGCGTGCCGGCGTCAGGCCGTCGGAAAAACGCTTCAAACGATCCAGGGAGAGATTCATGCTGGACATAAAACGGCTCCGCAATGAGCCGGATGAAATAATGAAGGCGCTTCAACGTAGAGGCATAGAGGCGCCGCTTGATGAATTTGCCGAACTAGATAAGAAGCGCCGTGAAATCATCGTCGAGGTAGAAGAGAAGAAAGCCCTGCGCAACCAGGTTTCTGACGAAATCGCCTCAACGAAGAAAGCCGGTGGAGACGCTTCCGAAAAAATCGACGCCATGAAGAAAGTGGGGGAGGAGATCAAGGCTCTGGACATAGTCCTGCGCGACATTGAAACGGAACTCGATGACATAGTCCTCGATCTTCCCAATACGCCGCTTCCTGAAGTACCGGAAGGCGCGGATGAGAGCGCGAACGTTACAGTTCGCACCTGGGGGGAACCGACGAAGTTCGACTTCGAGGCGAAGGCCCATTGGGACCTGGGCGCCGATCTTGAAATCATCGACCAGGAGCGGGGAACCAAGGTGGCCGAATCACGCTTCACGCTGCTGCGCGGCCTGGGAGCGAAGCTCGAACGCTCGCTGATCAACTTTTTTCTCAACCTCCACACGGAAGAGCATGGCTACACCGAACTCTTCCCGCCGATCCTGGTAAACAGCGACAGCATGCGCGGTACCGGTCAGCTCTCAAAATTCGCCCAGGCGGAGATGTACAAGCTGCGCGACGATGACCTTTACTTGAATCCGACTGCCGAGGTTCCCGTCACCAATATTTATCGCGACGAGATACTCACCGAGGAAGAACTGCCGATTCATGTTACCGCCTACCTGCCAAGCTTCCGTCGCGAAGCGGGCGCGGCCGGGCGTGATACGCGTGGCTTGATACGCCAGCATCAATTCAACAAGGTAGAGCTGGTAAAGTTCGTACTTCCTGAGACTTCGTCCGACGAGCTTGAAAAGCTTACCGCCGACGCTGAGGAGATCCTCAAACGCCTGGAGCTGCCCTACCGGACCGTGGCGCTCTGCACGGGCGACATGGGCTTTGCTTCGGCCAAGACTTACGACATCGAAGTCTGGTTGCCGTCCTACAACGATTACAAGGAGATATCTTCCTGCTCCACATATTTGGATTTTCAGGCACGACGCCTTAATATCCGATACCGCCCCACCGACGGGGGCAAGCCGAAATTCGTCCACACGTTGAACGGAAGCGGTCTTGCGGTCGGGCGCACGTTTGCAGCCATCATCGAAAACTATCAGAATGAAGACGGAAGCATAACCGTGCCGGAAGCGCTAAGGCATTACATGGGCGTGGATGAAATCAGGAACATTTAATTAGATACGAAGATCCTTCGAGCATTGCGGAGGGGTGGCGGAGTCCGGCTGAACGCACCGGTCTTGAAAACCGGCAGGGGCCTTCGCGGTCCCTCGTGGGTTCGAATCCCACCCCCTCCGCCATCTGAAAAAATCATTGACGATAATGAAAGAACAGCTATCATTTGACCTTGAAAGCGTGCTGCTTCAGGAATATTCGATCCGTGAAAGCATACGCGCTAAAACCGTACGCCTGAACATGACACCGCAGAACGGGCTGGTCATAGTCGTTCCCGCGGGTTTCAACCGTAAACGTCTGCCGGATATCCTCAGGGAAAAAAAGGACTGGATAGAAAACGCCCGGCGCTGGGCCGACGAGCAACGCCTTTTAAAACCGCCCGAGCCCGCAACCAGTCCGGATGCTGTCATCCTGGAGGCGATTGATGAGCTTTGGACGGTATTCTACCGTTCAACAGATGGCGTCCGTACGTCGGCGCGAGAGCACCCCAATTTCAGACTCCTGGTCTCCGGTGACGCCGGTGAAACCAGGGCCGCCACCCTGGCTTTGAGGCGCTGGACGGCACGCAAGGCCAGGAGAAACCTCATCCCCTGGCTGGAAAACCTGAGCGGCGAGCTGGAGTTGCCTTTCGGAGATGCCTTTGTCAGAAACCAGCGCACACGCTGGGCCAGCTGCTCTCCCGATATGACCATAAGTCTCAATCAAAAGCTGCTTTTACTACCTGAGCGTCTCGTTAAGTATGTGCTGGTTCATGAGCTTTGTCATACGGTCCATCTAAACCACTCCAAGAGGTTCTGGTCGCTGGTAGGTAAGAAAGAGCCGGCGTACAGGACGCTCCGCCGTGAGCTTGGCGATGCCTGGAAATACGTCCCCAGGTGGATGGAAGAATGATGAGACCTTTGCTATGGCGACATGGCGCCAGCCAGGCAAGGATTTCGGGTGACGGCGGCTTTCGTGCCATAAGAGCAGTCCTTCCTGAACAAAAACCGAGATTCGTGTGATTTCGACCTGATATGCCTGATAAGAAAGACTAATAGAAAGCAACGGTTTGCTTCTTGAAACACGGGCGAGCATCGGTATAGAATATACTCCCGGTGGTATCCAGCAGGGTTGTGCCAATAAAAAAGCACCAATATGTATGACGTTAAAGGCACAGCCTGAACCAGCAGCAACACCATCGCAAGTTTAACTGTGTGCAATTTCAGCAAGCCATGAATACGCGGGTATGAAACGCTCAAAAACTGTTTCAGACATGGCTCGAAGACCATGCAGAAGCGGTTCAGCTCAAGCGGTTGAAAAAGCAGTATGGAGTAAATATTATTACTCGCTGCTAAAGTCCTTCCAGTCTTAATTGACTTATAAATAGATAAGGTTGACCGGGTTAATTTCACCTGATTAATGGTAAAGCGAATTAATTACGATCAAATTGGAGGCAAGTGTGAGACTAGTACTGCTGGGAGCACCAGGGGCGGGTAAGGGAACGCAGGCCAAGAAGCTAATCGAAAAATACGGGATGCCGCAGATCTCTACAGGAGATCTTCTGCGTGCGGCCGTTGGAGCTGGAACTGATCTCGGCAAGGAAGCCAAGGCCTATATGGACAAGGGTGAGCTGGTACCGGACAGCGTTGTACTCGGCATGGTCGAGGAACGCCTGCAGCAGGACGACTGCAAAAACGGTTAC
>JBBAAB010000160.1:0-4240 GCA_041658445.1 Thermoleophilia bacterium | reverse complement strand
CGAGGAATACCACCAGCGATATAACGAAAAACACGGAAGGTTCAGCTGTGGATGACATCGATGCGGAAGCCACGGAAAAGACATATACGAACCTGCGCCGCTGGTCGCCATCTTCCTTCTGCTCTCAGCCCTGGCCTGGCAGATGTTCTTCGGTACGATGCGGCCGGTTTAAACGACGGCCAGCATTTTAGCCGCCATGATGGCAGCGTTCTTCGACCCGTTTATCGCCATGCAGGCGACGGGGACACCTGCGGGCATCTGGACGATGGAAAGCAGGGAGTCGAGCCCGCTCAGATCCTCGGTCATTATCGGCACGCCGATGACGGGCAGGCTGGTCATTGAAGCTATCACGCCCGGAAGCGCGGCCGCCTTTCCAGCGCCGGCGATTATGACCTTAAGACCGCGTCCGGCGGCGCTTTCAGCATAAGCCGCGACTTTTTTGGGATCGCGGTGGGCGCTCAATACCTTTGCCTCATACGGAATCTCGAGCCGGATGAGCTCGTCGCAGGCGGGTTGCATCACCTCGCGATCGGATTCGCTGCCCATGATCACTCCCACCAGAACTTCCGTCATATCAACTGCCTCCATTAATGGTTCGAGTTCTTCCAGCGTGTCGGTCATAATAGCCTCCCGGGAACTTAACAGGTTAACCTGCGGGATACTTTCAGGATTTCAACGGTATTTCCTGCGCATCCCGTCCGGCCGAGCCCTTCGCGGAGCCCGACAAGCCCTATCTCTCACCAGCGGCCGGTTCGGAAGCGATGTCGTTGCGGAACTGCATGCCATCGAATCGCACCCGCCGTACTGCTTCGTATGCCTTATCGCGAGCCGCGGTAAAAGTCGGCGCCAGCGCGCTTACGGCAAGCACCCTGCCGCCATTGGTCACGTAACCGTCAGTCTGCCCGGCGGTTCCCGCATGATATACCTCGACACCGGGAAGGCTGCCATCTTCATCCAGCCCGCTGATCACGTCGCCCTTGCTCGATGACAGCGGGTAACCGGCTGAGGCCATGATAACGGTGACGCAGCGATCTTCCTTCCATCGCAGCCTGTGCCCGGCCAGGGTTCCATCGGCGCAGGCCAGCATCAGTTCGACCAAATCGTTCTCCAGACGCGGCAGAATGGCCTGCGTCTCCGGGTCGCCGAAACGGGTGTTGAACTCGAGAACCTTGGGTCCGGCGGCGGTCAGCATCAGTCCGGCGTAAAGCACCCCTTTGAATTCTATGCCACGTTTTTTCAGTTCGTCTATCACGGGTCGATGTACTATCTCGATAATATCGTCAACAAAACCCGGCGGCACCCTGGGAACAGGGCTGTAGCATCCCATGCCACCGGTGTTGGGGCCATGGTCGCCGTCAAAAATCCGCTTGTAGTCCTGGGCGGGCTCCAGCGGCAGGATGGTTTCGCCGTCACAGAGAGCCAGCACCGAACACTCGTGGCCTACAAGGCATTCTTCTACCAGTACGTCAAGTCCGGCATCGCCGAAGGAGCGGTCGATGAAGCACTGACGCAGGGCATCCTCGGCCTCCGCCATGGCCTCCGCGATAATCACACCCTTGCCCGCGGCAAGACCATTTGCCTTGATCACCGTGGGAAAAGAAATTGTTGTGAGGTACGCCATCGCCGCATGATAATCAGCGAAACGGGCATAGCCGGCGGTGGGAACACCGGCCGCCTGCATGATCTCCTTGGAAAAACCCTTGCTTCCTTCAAGCATGGCGGCCTCGCGCCCGGGGCCGAAGACCTTGAAACCGGCTTCGATAAGTTCGTCGGCAAGCCCGGCGCATAGCGGGGCTTCCGGTCCTATCACCACCAGGGAGGCGTCGATTTCTTTCGCCAGCTCGAGTATGCCGGCGTTATCGGAGTCCGCAACCACATGACAGGTCGCCTGCCGGGAGATGCCGGCATTACCCGGAGCGGCGTGAACCTCGGAAACGAGGCTGCTCTTCAGCGCCGTTTTGACGACGGCATGTTCTCTTCCCCCCGAACCGACAACCAGAACTAGCACTGCGACCCCTTTGACCAGGATATATGTCTGATTACAACGGAGCTATTCTATCCCGCCGGAAACGCGTACTCAAGCAGCCGGGGACGAGTCGGTGCTCCGCTGCAAAAAGTAAAGGCTTCCTGATAAAAACCACTGCCGGCTGCTAATGAGCCAACTGCCCCCCGGAGGCATATCCGCGTATTTTTACTGCAAACAAACGCATGCCGCGATGTCACCCCGCAACCGCGCGTGTTAAGATAGCCTCTCATCAACGTCAAGCCAGCGGAGATCGCATGAAACTGGGCATCATCGGACTTCCCAACTCGGGCAAAACAACAGTATTTAACGCGCTTACGGGGCAGGCCGTCGAGGCGGTCGCGTATCCGACCCCGATCGGCGAGGACGCGCATGTGGGAATCGTCAAGGTCCCTGACACGCGCATTAACAGGCTGTCGGAGATATACAAGCCGAAGAAGACGACCTTCGCGGATGTGACCTGCGTGGACATCACCGGTTTTGCCGCCGGCATCTCCGCCAGCAAGCAGAAGGCGAAGGTGTTCGACCAGGTCTGGGACGTGGACGCGATTATCCACGTCGTGCGCGCCTACGAGGACCAGGCGATTGTCCACCCGGACGGTGACATCGATCCGGTGCGCGACGCCGCCGCGCTGGATCTGGAGCTGGTCTTCCACGACCTCGAGCTGGTTGAAACACGCCTCGAACGCATAGCCAACTCCATGAAGAAGGGCATCGGAGACGGCCTCGAACCGGAGCGGGACATACTCGAGCGCTTCCGGGCTCAGCTGGAAGAAGAAAAACCGCTGCGGAACCTGATGATTTCAGATGAAGAGCATTCCGTCATCGGCTCGCTCCAGTTCGTATCACTCAAACCGGAGCTGGTGATGCTCAACGTCGGAGAAGATGACATAGGCAGTGAAGCGACAGCCGAGGCGCTGGCGGCCTTGAACGGCCATTTCCAGGGCAAGGAGGCCGAGGTCTTCGCGCTCTGCGGCAAAATCGAGATGGAGCTGACCCAGCTGGACCCCGGCGAGGCCCGCGCCTTCCTCGAGGACCTCGGCATCGAGGAGCCGGCGATGAACCTGGTCATCAGAAAGGCCTATGAACTGCTCGGTTTGATATCCTTCTTTACCACGGGCGAGGACGAGGTCAAGGCCTGGACCATCCGCAACGGCACCCACGCCGTTAAGGCGGCCGGCAAGATCCACTCCGATATAGAGCGGGGATTCATCCGGGCCGAGACCATAAGCTATGACGATTTCATCGCAGCGGGCTCGACGGCGAAGGGGAAAGAGCTGGGGACGCTGAGGCTGGAGGGCAAAGACTATATAGTGCAGGATGGGGATATCGTGAATTTCCGGTTTAACGTTTAAGCTTCGCTTCCTCCTCGAGTTTCGTAAGCTCTTCAGACTCCTTCACCCTGATAAACAGGCAGGGTATAATCGCGATCGCGCACATTATGGCGGCGATTATGAAAAAGCGGTGAAGTACGACCATTATCGCGTCCATGCTGCGCTGCTCTACGATCTGGCGCATGCGTTCCATCATTTCCGAAAAGGTCTGCTGGCGCTGAAATACGGACATCCCCTCAAGGTTTAACGACTCCTCGAACTGGTAGATTCCCCAGCCTGAGAGAGCCGCCAGGCCGACCATCTCGCCGGTCATCTTCGCGACCACGTGGATGGCGGAGCCCGCCGCGAGTCTCGCTTTGCTGATAGAGCCCACTACTGCCGCCGCGAGCGCCGGGCTGTTGAATCCAAAGCCGAAGCCGGCTATCAGCAGAGAAAGGGTTTGAATGTACGAATATGGCATTGAAAGGTGATAGCTGGCGGAGACGGGAAATCCTAAAACGAAATCATGCGTGTATGTCGCGGTATCTGTATCTACCGGCCAGCAGCTCACCATGTATAGCCCGATGGCCGCCAGCGCGAACCCGGCCACGGCAGTGACGCGGTGGCTAATGCGGTTCACCAGCAACCCGCCGGCGAGCGCCCCTATGGGGATCATCACCGTCATGCGTATCACGAGCAGCCCGCCCTCGATCGGGGTGGCGTCCCTGGTCACGTAGGCGAAGAAGGGCACCTGCACCAGCGCAGTTATCATCGCCACGCCCTCGAGCACGTTGGCGATGTTGGCGGCCGTGAATGTCACGTTCCTGAACATGCTCAAACGGAGGGTCGGGTGCTCCTGCCTTCTTTCCACGAGGATAAACGCAGCAAGGAGCAGCGCGCCGAG
>JBBAAB010000159.1:0-4243 GCA_041658445.1 Thermoleophilia bacterium | reverse complement strand
ACATAACGCTTGTCTGTCAGGTTCTTGAACAACGCGTAGCCGATCGCCGAGCAGACCGAGTCCGTGTCCGGAGTCGCGTGCCCGATAACGTAAACATCTCGTTTTTTCTTTAAGGGAAGGATCATGCTTCATCTTAGAAGGATGGGCCTGTGAGTGCAATTAAAATCCATGGTACCCATACAGCGAAGGCGCCCTGACGGGCGCCTTCGCGCAATTGCTTCCATATTCCCCCGATTTACCTGCCGGCGATACCCAGGTATGTGAGGATGAGCGCCTTGTCGTCCGGTGATATGTCAGATCCGGTATAGCTGACCATGCGATCCACGACCGGGGTCCACTCGGCCTTCGTGTACAGGTTGACCGGATAGATGGCGTGACATTTCGAGCACTTGACCTCGAATGTCGCCTGGGCCATATCGGCTGACGGTGTCTGCGGCAGACGTGCCGGTGGCGGAATAATAGTCTTTTCGGCCGGCGGTCCATCCGGATGGCACTTGGCACAACTGTCGGTAGTGGGGTGGCACTGGAAACAGTATGCCATCCGCGGACGGTTGGTTGGCTTGATGTTCAGGTCGTGAGCTATGTTGCGGTGGCAGTCAGCGCACTGCGCGCCGAAGCTTATGTGCTTGTCATGCGGAAATGCGATCTTGCTCACGTTGTACTTGAAACCTTCGGTGTCCTTTTTCGTTTTCATGCTCTCGTGGCAACGGGTGCAGTTTTCAGTAACACGTCCGGGTTCAGCCATGAAGCCGGTCTTGTAACCGTCAGTGACGTAATGCCCGCCGTCTTCCGCGTGACAGTTTATGCAACCCACATCGCTGTAATCCGGATGGATCGCCGACGGATCGCCGACGTCCGCTGTCTCTCCGGTACCGTGACAGGTCAGACAGTACCTGGGATTGGTAGTGGTGTAATGGGCAAGTCCCACCATTGGCAGCATCGCAAGAACCAGAAGGACCAGTCCCACAAACACCCAGGCCGGCTTTGATAACTTTGGAATCCTTAGTTTCATTAAAGTCTTGTCCTCCCTCTAAGTTCTGACACCATACCCATGCCTTTCCTTTAAAAAATCGAATCCGCTCCGCATTGCATCTCAACCAGGCCAGCGGTCAATAAAGCCATGTTGCGATAGAAACTGCTTGCCGTTTCGTTCTCTATCTCGCTGCAAATCTTTGGCACCCAATGCCGCAGGTGCTGCCTGCAAAACTCAAGCTGCATATCAAATATTTCTTCAGCGCCGGCAAGGTCGCCTGTCTCGCGGCATTCCGCTTCAGCCTCAGCCAGCACCGCCATCGCTTCCAGCTCCAGCCCCAGATGGTCCGGTGTCTGGCCGGTGGAGAGCTCCAGCCCTGCTTCCAGGTAGAAGTTCGCCACCTCAACCGTCGCCTTTCCCCATAATCTGGGCGAGCCCTCGTCCTCTGCGCAAACATACACCGACTCATAGGGCGCGATATGATGCCCCGGCCCGATAAACAGCCTTACAAATTCCCTGGCCAGATCACTGGCAAGCCGGTCGATGTCCGTCTCAAGGAAGTCTTCCTCAAAAACAACATCGAACGCTGAAAGCGACTCCAGCATCCGCGAATCCCTGATGCCGTCGAGCAGCCCTTGTGTCGGACGGCCGCTGAATACGCGAGCGACAAGTCCAAACATGCTTGCCCGGGCTCTGGCGAGTTCTTCCTCCTGCCCGCCAGCCCCTCTAGAGGCCGAAGACATTCTCTCGTTTTAGCCTTTGGCCAGAGTAACAACCACGTCGCCCCAGGCTTCTCCGCCGCCGATCGGATCCATATCGGCTGGCACGATATCCTTGGCGTTTACGCCGATGCCCCCCTTATGGCCCCACCAGATTAGCTTGCTGTTCGGATCCTGAAGGAACTTGGGTATCTCCGAGCCCGTTACCGTCGTGCCGTTCTTCTCAAACTTCTCACCTTCGGCGACATGTCCGAAATCAGTATGTCCCACGCCGTTTGCCATGGCGACCACCCGTGGGTGAACCCCCTCACTCAGGAATGCCGTGGTCTCGATCGACCGCGTTTTGGCCTCCCCTGATCTCGAGGTGCGCGTGAGCTTGACGGGATCGCCGTCCATGATGCCAAGCCTGGCTCCGGTTTCCGGATTGATCCAGGCGGGGTTATCGTGAAGTATTTCGTCAACCCACATACAATTGCCCGTTTTGTAGTCGGTCTGCAGGGCCGTGTCATATATGGTGAGAATCATTTCGTTCTTTTCCTCTGACAGGGTGCGGAAGGCCGGTATCGGCTCGTACACCGGAAGTGGCGCGAAGTTCCTCGAAGCCAGGTTCTGCGAATAGACTTCGATGCGGCCGGAGGGAGTCGGAAAACCGCCTGCCTGATATGAACCGTAATTCGGCCTGGATTTGGGGTCATACCACACACCATGCTGCTTTAAATAGTCGAGGCCGCCGGCTTTCATGAGGCCGCCGATGCCGCTGATGCGTGCCTTGAGCCAGCCATCCACGGATTTCCATGGGAAGAACTGCTGCATGCCGCCGCCGATGGCGGCAGACAGTTCAACCACGATGTCAAAGAAGGGCTTTGCCGAATCCAGCGGCGGCACAACTGCCTGCCGCAGGGCGACAAAGGGCACGAGTTCCAGCGAAGGCCTGACCTCGATATCCCAGTCCTCCAGATAAGTTGTCTCCGGCAGGATGATGTCCGCCATGGCCGCCGTTTCGGTTATAAACGGGGTTACGGCCACGTGGTATTTGATAAGGGTCTCATCCTTGAGGGTCTCTTCGACGGACGGACCGTCGGGATTGGCGTATACGGGATTGAATCCGTGGGTCATCAACACGCCGACCGGCTGCTTGCGTTCCTTGATCATTGTCATCGCGGCAACGATCGATTGACCGGTCGCCGCTGTGGGAGCCGGTGCCGGCACAACTGGATCCGGATCGGTGAGGTCATATTGCCTGGGCAGACAGAGTCCGCCGCGACTGTCTATGTTACCCGTGATGATGTTGAGCAGCATGACGGCGCGCTCGTTCTGCACGCCGTTCTTGTGCGCCGAAAGCATGCTGTCGGTAACAGTGGTTGCCGGCTTGGTGCTGGCAAATTCCGCAGCTATACGACGAATAACCGTGGCGCTGACACCGGTTTCCGCTTCGGCGCGCTCGGGAGTATATTCGGCCAGGTGCTGCGCCAGCTGGGCCACAGAGACGTTGGTCCATCTCTCAATGAAAGCCCCGTCGTAGAGGCCTTCCTGCATTATGACATTCGCCATTGCCAGGGCCACGAGGGCGTATGTGCCCGGCTGGACGTAAAAAACTTCAGTTGCCTTGGCCGACGTGTTGGTCAACCTCACATCGAAGACGACGAGTTTGGCCTGGTTGTTCAGGACACCATCGACCAGACGCCGCGCAAAACCGACAAACTGCGAACCGCTCTCATAGGGGTTGGCGCCGAAAACCAGGATGTACTTGCTGTGAGCAACGTCAGGCATGTCGCCTTCCTTGCCCCAGGTCAGACCGGTACCGGTACGCTTGTTGGCGTCATAGATACCGGATGCGCCGAGAGCGTTGGCGGAACCGAAGGCATTCGTGAAGCGCCGGCCCAGAGCGTCCCGCTCGAGGTCATCAGTCAGGAAGACAAGATCCTGGGCGTGGCTTCCCCTGAGCGCGTTCATGTTCTCGGCAACTTCCTTGTAGGCCTGCTCCCAGGAAATCTCCTGCCAGGAATTTAGTCCGCGCTGACCCACGCGCTTGAGGGGCTTGAGCAGCCGATCCGGGTCATATAAGGCGTTGATGCCCGCCTGGCCACGCGCGCACAGTGAGCTCTCGTTGCTTAAATGTTTGGTGTTGCCGCCGATTTTTACCAGCCGGCTCTCTTCCACATAGCCGATAGTGCCGCATCCGGCCGGGCACTGTGTACAGGTGCTGGGCAGGAATGATCTCGGAAGACCCGAGGTGCGGTTGACGGAACGGCCACCTTCCGCGAGCCGCTCGGCCGCGTAGGCGAAGGGGTGAAACTGGCTTTCGATCGCCAGCACCGCGGCGCTGGCGGCGCCTAATTTAAGAAAGTCTCTACGGTGTATCATTCGCATTCGTTTGCTCCTTGCCTAACTGAGAGGTACTGTCTGACCGCCGATTACCATGACAAAACGCATTGCGTAAACCCCGATATTAACCAGGATCGAGGCCACCACAACCGCAGTCAGCGAATTTCGCATCTTCGGCCCCAGTATCAGGAACATGGGCAAAAACGAGCCCAGGATTATCTCCACT
>JBBAAB010000158.1:0-4251 GCA_041658445.1 Thermoleophilia bacterium | reverse complement strand
CAAAGCCGAGCTTCGATTATGGGTCCGCTCTCACAGGAAGAAGTGGCTCCGATAACCACGTACCTCAACCGCTCCGGATCGGCCTAACAACTCGATGGAGCCGACCCGGCCAGCTGCGGCGAATCGGGTCTAAGATAGGTTCCAAGAGCTGGCCGGGCGGCTCATCTCGAGGCCGTTAGGCGGCCGCTTACCATCTAGCGGTCTATGGAGGTACGATGGCCCGCGTCTCGGTCCGCTACTGCAGTTACTGAGTCTCCGGAATCCACGCCGCCCGTGTGGCGGCACGCTTGCGGCGCGAGCTGGGAACCGATGTTGCCATGGTCCACGGCCGCTATGGTGAGTTCAAGGTTCTGGTGGACGAGAATACGATCGTGGACGGGGGCGCACTTGCGTTCCTCGGCATCATGCCTTCGGCCCAACAGATTGTCGAAGTAACTCGAGAAGCTCTCCGTCCCCAACCTCCAGAACCCAACACGAGGTGATGCATTGCGGCCGCCTAACAACTCGCTGAAGCCCTGGAAGGTCACCCCCGCCCAAGACGCGGGGCCTGCGGCACGACCTTCGGCTGACCCGGCGGGCTGGGCCATAGGGTGGGGCGCCTGGCCCGCCGGCCTGCGCGAGAATAGGTGGCCATCTGCCCGCTTCCGCCGGGTAGCTTCCCACCAACAACGTGGGACCTTGTAGCTCGAGGCCGTTGGGCGGCTCATGATCTTGACCTCCGCGGCTGCTTCAAGCGCGATAGCTGAACAAGGTCAAAGGAGAGGGAATAGTGGACACCCTACTCAGCATTCTCAAGGTCATCCACATCATCAACGCCATTCTGATGGCTTGGCCCTTCTACGCCCTTGTCATCGTCAATCAGCGAGTACGCTTAGGGCCGCCCCTGGGTGACCGTGCCGACACCTACCTGGAGAATATCCTCAAGAACCGCACGATTCCCTGCTTCGTGTTCCAAGCCACTGCCCTGGTCAGTGGTCTGGCCTTGATGTTCATACGCGGCCAGGGGCTGGGCACATTGCTTACCAATCCCGCGTTGGGGTTGAAGTTCTTTCTGCTGGTGTCCATTGCCGTGCTGCTGTCCTATGTTCACTTGAGCCTGCAGCCGCAGATTGACGCATTGTTTGCCCAGGCGGGAACTCCTATGCCAGCGGACCTCGCGCCCCGCATTGGCGCACTGCGCCTGCGGCGCAAGCGTATGGCTTCCACTTGCCTGTTCGTCGTTCTGATCAGCGCCATGTTGGGTGTGCAGGTTTGGGCGCCCTTCCCGCTGTGGCTGACGGCAATATTGATCTCCGCCATCGCTGTCTTCACTTGGCGAGCTTACAAGAGCGTAACACCCTACGGGTGGGCATAAGATCAGAGTCTGGAAAGGTGTGTTGGCAAATCAGAGCCGCCTAACAACTCGCTGAAGCCCTGGGAAGGCACCCCCGCCCAAGACGCGGGGCCTACGGCAGGATCTACGACTGACCCGGCGGGCTGGGCCATAGGGTTGGGCGCCCAGCCCGCTGGCATGCGCGAGAATAGGCGGTGGGCCGACTGCTTCCGCCGGGCAGCTTCCCACCAACAACGTGGGACCTTGTAGCTCGAGGCCGTTAGGCGGCGGCCGCCGCCAGAAAGACAAAGTGGGTATGAGTACTCTTGCCCGTCAAGGATGAAATGAAGACAAAGAAACCTCGCCGCAAGGCGAGGTTCCCTTGTATTCCGTTACTAGTTCGTCTACGCGCGCTCCACGCGGGGTTTGGCGATGTTGACCTTGAGTACATTCCCCGCTAGGGAGTAGGCGTTGTACTTGCTGATAGCCTTGTCTGCGCTTTCCTGTGAAGTCATGGTGACAAAGGCAAAGCCCTTGGACAGACCACTGTCCCGGTCCTTGACCAGATCAACCGAGGTGACTTCGCCTTCCTGCGCAAACAGGGTCGTGATTTCGTCCTGGGTGGTCGATTTCGCCAGGTTGCCTACATAAATTCTGATTTCCATTCCTTGGCGCCTCCTCCGGCACGGCCGGGATTTGATTGACCGCCAGCGCAACAAGAAGGCGGCAGTCTATGTTCGACGGGAGATCCATCTTCTCAACTACACCTTCAGTGTAGCACGCATTCCCCCTGCAGACGAGGCACTCGTGGGGGATAGGCTCTCTGGGGGCGTTGGCATGTCTCGACATTCGGGGCCTCGCCACCGAAGGCCCGTCGCCAAGAGGATCATGAAAATGCCGAGGCCCGAAGATGTCCCTTCAGGTGACTGAAAGTCTGGAGGGAGCATTCCGCCCGCCTAACATCTATGAAAGTGCTGCTGTCAAGGCGCGTCAGGCCATGAGATCCTGAGATCCACCCCGCTCGAAGCCGGTTCTCCCGGAAACATCTATTCGCCGTCAGCGCGGCATGAGCAAGTCCAGCAGGTGCCTGGCAATCAACTCACGTATCTCAATGGATACAAGTTAGGCACGCCCTCGCACCTGCTTGGGAGAATCCTGCCGGTTGGCAGGCGGCCGGTAGGGTTGTTGTCTCTTCAGTATCCAGAAAGCACCCTCCGCTAGATGGCGGGCCACAGCGCCGACGGCGATGGCATGGCCCTTTCGCTGACAGACCTGGTCGTAGACCAGGCAGACGTACTTGGTCTTCCAGGCGGGGTGGTGCCGGTGGCGGACGACGACATTGGCCGCTTCGATGAAGGCCCACTTGAGGTACTGATTGGAGGGTTTGCGCATGTGTCCGAAGCGGGTCTTCCCGCCGCTGGCGTGGACGGTGGGGACGAGGCCGGCGTAGCTGGTGAACCGACCTGACGTGTAGAAGCGATCGATGGAGCCGATCTCGCGATCGATGACGATGCCCAGGATGTCCCCGACACCGGGAAGGCTCTTGAGCAGCTGGATGGAGGGGGTTAGAGCAACCCGCTCCCGGATGCGCTGCTCGAGCTGAGCGATCTGGTGCTGGAGTGCGTCAAGGGCCTCCAGTTCCTGAGCGACGCAGCGCCCCGTCTCTGGGGGAAGCCGAGAAAGAGCCGTCTCGAGCCAATCCCTGCCGGCGACGGCGAAGACGTCGCTGTGCTCAGTGGTGGTGATGCAGTACTTAGCCAGGGTAGCGTGGATGCGGTTCTTGATGGCGGTCCTAAGCTTTGAGAGTGCCATCCGGGTGCGGTGGAGCTCGCGTTCGTCGCGGAGCTCTCCTGGAGGCAGCCACACAGTGGGCAGGCTGTCGAGGTGGAGGAGCTTGGCCAGGCCCTTGGCGTCGAGCTTATCGGTCTTGTTGACGTTGCCCATCATGACCTTGGCCTTGGCAGCATGCGTCAGGAGAGGCAAGCAACCGGCAGCTTCGATCTCGTCGGCGATCCAATACCAGTTCCCCACACTTTCGAGAGCAACAGGCGTGCCTTCGGGCATGTTCTCCAGGAATGCTTGGATGGCGCCGGGCTCGTGATCAACCCGGGTCTGCTGGCGGAGTTGCCCATCCTGATCGAGAACAGCGAACTGAGAGTAGTGCTTGTGAGCGTCACATCCGACCCTATAATCCATGGTAGCTGCACCTTTCTCCGTCTGAGAGCGCGCCGGAAGCCAAACTGCGACGAGGATAGCGGAAGGTGCAGCACTTTCATATGATCAACTCGCTGAAGCCCTGGAACAGCGCCAGGACCTTCGGCTGACCCGGCGGGCTGGGGCATAGGGTGCGGCGCCTGGCCCGCCGTTTGCGCGAGAATCCGAGGGTGAACTGCCTGCTTCCGCCGGGCAGCTTAGCTCGAGGCCGTTGGACGGCTGCGCGTACCCACATCGGGCGATTATGCCAAGCGCGAGGGTCTCGCATGGATTCACTCACGGTATTCGGCACGGCAGCTGTCTCGCTAATGCTGGTCTCCTACGCCCTTGAGCGCCGATCGAGCTCATGGATCCTCGTCTTCGCGTTTGGGTGCGCAGCCTCGGCACTCTATGCGGCTCTCGCGAAGGCTTGGCCTTTCCTGTTCGTTGAGAGCGTGTGGTCGCTCGTCGCCATCCGCCGATGGTGGTCGGTCCGAACTGTGGGGCCCTAGAACTGCTGCGTGTGCCTTAGCCGCAAGCTAGCAGCCGTCCAACAACTCGCTGAAGCTGACCCGGCGGGCGGGGCTTTCCGGGACGCTTGAATCGCCTGCCAGCTGGGCGTAGAGTCCTGCTAGGTCAGCCCGCTTCCGCCGGGCAGCTTAGCTCGAGGCCGTTATGCTGCGCCGGCCGCCCGAAGATCGAAGCTGAGGCAACTTGCCTTGCCTGAGATGTATGAAGCATCGCGC
>JBBAAB010000157.1:0-4265 GCA_041658445.1 Thermoleophilia bacterium | reverse complement strand
AGGGGCGCGCCGAAGGCGCGCCCCTGTTGTTTCTGTTTTTGACCGGCGGCTCGCCGGGTTCTGCCTATAACACGGACAGGTAGCGGTCCATTTCCCACTGGGTCAGCTGTACGCGATAGTCGTTCCATTCCTTCTTCTTGATCTCCAGCAAACGGCGGTATATGTGGTCGCCCAGTGCCTTCTTCATCAGCTCGCTACCTTCGGCATTCCTGATAGCGTCGCCCAGGCTCTCGGGCAGTGTTTCGATACCCATCTCGACACGCTCGGTGTCGGAGAGGTCATAGAGGTTCATCTCCATCGGATCCTCGATCTTATAGCCCTTCTCAATGCCTTCGAGTCCGGCGTGCAGCATCACCGCGAAGGTCAGGTACGGGTTACAGGCCGGATCGGGGCTGCGAAACTCACAGCGGGTAGCTTTCTCCATGCCGGGATGGTACATGGGCACACGGATAAGCGCCGAGCGGTTGCGGCGGGACCAGGCCTTGTAGACTGGAGCCTCATAACCAGGCACCAGGCGCTTGTAGGAGTTGACCCATTGGGCGAAGACGACGCTCATCTCACTCGCGTGCTTGAGCAGCCCGGCGATGTAGCCTTTGGCCGTGTCGCTGAGGAAGAACTTATCGTTTCCGTCAAAGAAGGCATTGTCATCACCGCTGAAGAGGGACTGGTGCGTATGCATGCCGCTGCCGTTCTCGCCAAAGATCGGCTTCGGCATGAAGGTGGCGTAAACGCCGTACTCCTCAGCTATCTCTTTCACAACCAGCCGGTAGGTCATGGCGTCGTCGGCGATCTTGAGGGCGTCGTTGTAGCGGATGTCGATCTCGTGCTGGCTGGGGCCGACCTCGTGGTGGCTATACTCCACATCGATGCCCATCTCTTCGAGGGCCATGACGGTGTCGCGCCTTAAGTCGCTGGCGACGTCCAGTGGTGTAAGGTCAAAGTAGCCGCCCTTGTCGAGAACCTCGGTGCCCTCGGAATTCTTGAAATAGAAGAACTCGAGCTCCGGGCCGACATAAAAATGATTGAAGCCCATGTCCTCGGCTCGCTTGAGAGCGCGCTTGAGCTGGTAGCGGGGGTCGCCCTCGTAAGGGGTACCGTCGGGGTTGAGCACATCGCAGATCATGCGGCCGACTTTGTGCTCCTTGCCACGCCATGGCAGGATCTTGAAAGTCGACGGGTCCGGCATGGCGATCATGTCGCTCTCTTCAATGTCCTGATATCCGGTGATGGAAGAACCATCGAAGCCCATGCCGTTGTTGAGCGCGGTTTCGATCTCCGACGCCGTTACTGCAAAACTCTTAAGTGTTCCCACAACATCCGTGAACCACAGACGGATGAATTTTACGTCATCGTCTTTTACTGCCTTAATTACCTGATCCTTGTCCATTTTCGCTTGATCCTCCTTGAGTTGATAAACAAACAAAAAACTTCGGGTCTCTAACAAATATGGCCCATTGTACAAAAGCCGAAACCGCTATTTATTGTCCCGGTGGACACAATAGCAGTCGTTTTTGTTGTCCATCTGTATAATTTGCAGGGAAACGCCTCAAATATTCAGCTAGATTGCCTTGATCCCCCTGTCACCGGTTCTTACCCGGATGGCGTCGGCCACGGGTATAAGGAAGATCTTGCCGTCACCTATTTCGCCGGTTCTGGCCGCTCCGAGTAAGGAATCGACTATGATTTCCACTTCATTGTCCGGGACGATGATCTCCAGCATCAGCTTTGGTATCAGGTTGACCTTGGTTTCCAGACCGCGGTAGTGTTCGATGTGGCCCATCTGGCGGCCGTGTCCCTTGACCTCCCAGATCGTCATGCCCACGATGTCGATATCCTCCATGGCTTTTTGCACATCGTAAAGACGCTCTCCCTTAAAAACACATTGAATCATCGTCAGCCGGGTGGATTCCATCTATATCAGCTCCTCCGGGTAAGCCTTGCCGGCGTGGATGGAAAGGTCTGAACCGAGCAGCTCCTCTTGCGGAGTGAGCCTGATGCCATAAACCTTTTTTATTACATAATAGGTCGCCGTCGAAATCGCCACGGCTATTGCAATACAGATCAGCGTTCCTGCCAACTGCGAGAAGAAACTTACACCGCCAAGCCCGCCCAGCGCCTCATAACCGAAGATGCCGGCCGCTATTCCCCCCCAGGCGCCGCACAGGCCGTGCAGCGGCCAGACTCCCAGGACGTCATCGATGCGCAGGCGTTCGTTGGCCCAGAGGAAACCCTTTACGAAAATGATGCCGGCTACCGCACCCACGGCAAGCGCCGCCAGCGGATGCATTATGTCAGAGCCCGCGCACACCGCTACCAGGCCGGCGAGAGCGCCGTTATAGACGAAGACACTGTCGCGCCGGGACACGAGCACCGCCGCCAGAAGTCCGCCGACCATCGCCAGCAGCGAGTTGACTGCCACCAGGCCTGAGATCTTCGGCAGGCTCGCCGCCGAGGCCACGTTGAAACCGAACCAGCCGATCATCAGCAGCCAGCTGCCCAGGGCGACGTATGGCACGCTATGGATCTGGAGCGGCCTGCTGTCGCCGTTGGCGTAACGGCCCATCCGGGGTCCCAACAGAACGATGGCGGGAAGAGCCAGCCAGCCGCCCATGGCGTGGACAACCACGGAGCCTGCATAATCGTGGAATCCGGCTCCCAGAAGACCGGCGAGCCAGCCGTCGGGAGCGCCCAAGAAGTTGAACCTGCCCCACACCATTCCCTCGAACAACGGGTATGCCAGCGCCACGAAAATCGCGCCGGCGAGCACCTGGGGCCCGAACTTCATCCGTTCAGCCACGCCGCCGCTGATTATCGCCGGGATGACCGCGGCAAAACAGAGCAGGAAGAAGAAGTGCGCCAGGTCGTAGCCGGAATCGCCGGACATCAGGCTGGACGCATCACCGAAAAAGGTGATGCCATAAGCGATGGGGAATCCGATCAGAAAGTAAATGACGGTGGACACTGCCCAGTCGGTGGGAATCTTGGTCAATGCATTGACAATATTCTTTTTTCTGACGCTCCCCGCCTCGAGGAAGGCAAAACCGGCATGCATTGAGAAGATGAGCACGGCTCCCCAGAGCAGAAAGAATACGTTCCCCGCGCTGACGATCTCGGTCAGACCTGATGGTGCGTTCATGGGCTTCTCCCTTTTGCCGGTCTTCTGAAGACATCCCGGCGTATCGTAAAACAGTCAAACACGGTCCGGTTCGGAAATTGAACTTGCCGTTTGATACAAACCGGCAGCGTGTTCACTACCAGGTATGGCCCATTGTATAAACCTGTGTGCGGAAATTGATTGTCCTTCTGGATACAATCCCGCCCCGGTAAGTTGGCCGGAAGGACAAGCGGCGCAGACATGGTTGTGCATGTCCGTAAGGGAAACTTAAAGAGGCGGCCCGCGAATCGCGGGCCGCCTCTTCTCCCATGGCCGTAAAAGGCTTTTATTGATAATGACCGCTTACTCAGCCGACAGGGCTTCCTTGGGTGTTGACGCAGGAAGCGTATTTCTCAACCTGTCGGCGATCGCCGCGCCATCGGTTCCATCGTCCGGGCCCAGGATATGCTCCGGATAGCCCCACATGCCGTGCTCGGCGAAGTCCGAACCGGCCAGCTCCTGTTCGGGCGTCAACCTTATGCCAACCGTCAGCTTGAGGCCGTAGAATACGGTCACCGATGCGGCCAGCACGAAGGCGAACACGGCCGCGATACCCAAGGCCTGCACTCCCAGCTGTTCGAAACCGCCACCGTAGAAGAGGCCGGGCTTGCCCACGTTCAGGCTCTCCACCAGCCGCGGCGACGCGAACAGGCCGGCGCTCAGCGTTCCCCAGATACCTGAGAGGCCGTGGCATGAGAGAGCACCGATCGGATCGTCAATTTTGATGCGGTCGATGCCCAGCACCGCCAGCACCATGATGGAGCCGGCCACGCCGCCGATCACCAGGGCCGCCCACGGTTCGACGAAAGCGCAGGGCGCGGTGATCGCTACCAGCGCGGCGATGGCGCCGTTTCCTGTCATGCCGATGTCAGGCTTGCCCATCGTCAACCAGGCGGTGAACATGGCGCCGAGCACGCCGGCGGCGGCTGCCAGGTTGGTCGTCAGCGCGATGTCCGTAAAGCTTAAGTTCATGGCGCCCAGGGTGCTGCCGGGGTTGAATCCGAACCAGCCGAACCAGAGGATTATCACACCGAGGAAGGCCAGCGACATACTGTGGCCCGGTATCGGCTTGACGGAGCCGTCCTTGCCGTATTTTCCGAGCCGCGGACCC
>JBBAAB010000156.1:0-4275 GCA_041658445.1 Thermoleophilia bacterium | reverse complement strand
AACGGACGGCTACGCGCCGATCGCCGCCTACCTCGGACGGGAGGGGTGGTGCCTCGAACTCGAACTTCGGGAAGGCAAACAGCATAGCCAGGAGAACTTCATCCCGTTCCTGTCGCGGGTTCTCCACTCGGCCCGGCGCCTGACGCAGGACCCGGTTCTGGTGCGGTTGGACAGCGCGCACGATGCGCTGGATACGCGGGCGGAGCTGGCCGGGCATGCGGGCGTCGATTATGTGCTGAAGTGGAACCCCCGCAGGCAGGACGAAGCGGCATGGCTTTCCCGTGCAGCGAAAGAAGGGCGGGAGTTGCCAGCCCGCGAGGGGAAGCGCGTCTGGCTTTGGAGCGAGACGGTCCCGCAGCAAAAAGACGGGAAGCATTTCACGTTCCGTCGGGTAGTCCGGGTGACGGAACGGAAGATCGACAAGCACGGGCAATGCCTGCTGTCCCCGGAGATCGCGCTGGAGGGGTGGTGGACCTCCCTGTCTTCTGACGCCGTCTCCGACGAACAGGTGATCGAACTGTACCAGGGGCACGGAACGAGCGAGCAGTTCCACAGCGAATTCAAGACCGACCTGGACATCGAGCGGCTGCCTTCGGGGAAGTTCGCGACCAACGCGCTGGTGCTGTCGATGGCGGCGTTCGCCTACAACATTCTGCGGTTCATCGGGCAGCTGGGGCTTCTGGGGGAGCGTACGCCGGTGCGGCATGCGGCGAAGCGCCGTCGGATCAAGACGGTGATCCAGGAACTGATCTATCTTGCGGCGCGGATGATCGATTCGGGCCGGCGGCTGCGATTGCGGTTCAGCCGTCATTGCCCGGCGTTCGACGCATTCAAGAAGGTATACGGGACGCTGTTCGCAAAACCGGCGTACGGTTGAGGACGTCACCGCAAGGACACGACTCGCAAAAAGTCGGGCGCGGCGAGGGTCGGAGGGAGTGGTGTTCGCCCGATTCCGGAAAACCCCGATGAAAGGGGGCGAAACGTTGCCGGGTTGACGCCGTTGAGTCAGGGAAAGCATTCCGCTCCTCTGGTTCGCCGATCTTGATCGTGTAATCTCCGGGCGCACCCCGGGAAAATCACCGGCTGGCCTGCAACCGATGCAGGCTCACGGATTCAGGAACAATCCAGTGTTCCTCGACTACCACGAGCGTCTCATCCGGGCCTTCGGAGAACGGTACGCAGGGAAACCGGAGATCGATCACGTCGACATCGGTTCGGTCGGTTGCTGGGGCGAGTGGAACACCGCCTGCTGCGGGTCCTCGGAAGCGCTTTGCGCCCAGTATCTTCCCACCGAAACGAACAAGCTCCGCATCACCGGCTGGTACTTCCGATCCTTCCCGGGCACGCCGCTCGTGATGCTCGTCGGTGGCCTCAAGGAGTACGCCGCCTCCAAGGGGGCCGGCTGGCGCGGGGACTGCTTCGGGGACTATGGAATGTTCGAACCGACCTGGAACCACATGGTCGACGTCTACGAACCGGCCGTCCAGATTCCGGTGGTGGGCAATGCCTGGAAGGCCGGCCCTGTGCAGTTCGAGGTTTGCGGGGTCATGCAGGACTGGTACGACCTGGGCTTCGACATCGATCGGATCCTTCAAAAGGGGCTGGACTGGCACATGACGGTGTTAAACGCCAAGTCTTCGCCCGTGCCCGCCGCGTGGCGACCGAAGGTCGACGCGTTTCTCAAAAAACTTGGGTACCGGTTCGTGCTGCGGGAACTGACCCATACCACGGAGGCGCGTCCCGGCGGATCGCTGACGTTGCGATCCCTTTGGGAAAACAAGGGCGTGGCGCCCATCTATCATCCCTGGCCGCTCGCGTATCGACTAAGGTCGAACGCCGATCAGGTGGTTGCCACCTGGAAAAGCACAGCCAACCTGATGAGCTGGCTGCCGGGGACCCACGAGGTCGACGAGGTCGTCACGATACCCTCGGATGTTCCGGCCGCGACATACGCCTTGGACGTGGCCATCTTGACCGAAGATGCACTAATCACTCACGTGGAGCTCGCAATCGGCGGAAAACGCCCGGACAAGTGGTATCCCGTCTCGGAAGTGACGATCAAAAACTGAAACCGAAAAGGGAACCATCCAAAAACCAGCAGTGATAATCCTGGATGGGAACCAGCGGTCGGCCTTGGCGGCGACGCGGTCTCTGGGAATGAATGGAATCGATGTCGTGGTCGGCGCCGAGGGGGGGAGGTCCTTCGCGTCCTCATCGAGATTTTGCAAGAGGTTTTTCTCCTATCCGTCGCCGGATTCGGATCCCCCGGCTTTTCTTCGCACGGTGTTGGAGACGACTGAACGATATGTCAACCCGGTCCTGTTTCCGATGACGGATGTGACACTCAACGAAATCCTGCTCAACCGGAAATATATCCCGGAAAATGTGCTGATTCCGTTTTCGGATCATGATCGGTACGATGCCCTCTCCGACAAGGAGAACCTGTTCCGACAGGCGAAGAAATTGGCGATTTCCATGCCGGAGACGTTGTTTTCGTCGGATTTCACGAGTCGGGACGCTCTGATATCGGAAGCCGTGAAAATGGGATTTCCGCTGGTCGTCAAAGCGGCCCACTCGCGGGCCATTTTGTCTGGAAAATACATTGCGTCCTCGGCAATGTATGCGAACGACCCGGACGAACTGAGAACAGTACTGGGAAACGCACCGTTCGACCAGGTCAGGTGCCTTGTCCAGAAGAGGATCCAAGGCCCAGGCGTCGGCATATTCCTGCTCGCGCGAAATGGGGAGATTCTTGCCCGATTCGCCCATCGGAGGATCCGGGAAAAACCTCCCTCAGGGGGGGTTAGCGTTCTTTGCGAAAGCATCCGCCCACCCGTCGAGGCACTGGACGCCGCCTCCCATCTGGTATCCTTCAATAAATGGCACGGGGTCGCGATGATCGAGTTCAAGTGGGACGCCGCAGAGAATCGGCCCAAGTTGATCGAGGTCAACGCGCGATTTTGGGGTTCCCTGAACCTGGCGATCCGGGCGGGGGTGGATTTTCCGTTCCTGCTTTATCAACTCGCTCTGGGAGAGAGAGTTGAAGGTCCTGCTGAATATCGGATCGGCCTGAAATCGCGTTGGGAACTCGGAGATCTCGACAATCTCCTGATCCGCCTGATGAGGGGTCCTGACCACCCTTCACTGGCCGGAACGTCGGTGAGAAAAAGGGATGCCATTGCCGATTTTCTATCCGATTTCTTCCGTCCGTCGGTCGTCCATGAGGTTTTTAAATTCGGGGACATTGGACCGTTCCTGTTCGAAGCAAAGGAATATATCAGGAATCTCGTGAACCATGCCTGAGGCATCCGCGATCAGCAGACGGACGGTCAATTGGGTCAGGACCGGCATTACCGCACTGTTCTGGCGCTGTCTGGGTATAGGTATCGGGAACCCCCCAATACCTCATTCGCCCATGTCCGCCCTCTTCTTATGCCAGGGGAATGTCTGCCGGAGTCCGTTTGCCGAGAGGTATTTCCGGAAGATCGCGGGAGATGGGACTCTCCGGGGGATTCGCTCCCTCTCGGCGGGTCTGGACGTCCGGGTGTCCGCCCCTCCGCCGGATCTTGCCGTCAAAGTCGCGAAGACCCTTGACGTTGACCTGGCGGATCACCGGTCGAAGCCTGTCACAGCGGACATGATCGAGGAAAGCGACATGATCTTCGTTGTGGAGCATCGTCAGGCTGCGGTCCTGCGAAGGACTTTCCCTGGACATGATCCGAAAATCTTTCTGCTCCCGCTGTTCGACACGGACCCTCTTCCGGTCTGGGACTACGCCTTGCGATACAACATCCCCGATCCTTACGGTAAGTCGGAGAGGGATTTTTTGGAATGTTTCCGGAAGATCGAGAGTTCTATCGAGGGATTCCTGTCGCGATCGGATCTTCATCCGAGGCCATGACCCGATGGTATTTCCATCCCTGTGGAACGACAGTGAAAACTGTACCAAAAAGCGTCATTGAAAAGTGTACCACCCAAGCCGGGTCATACTCTCCGTTGGGGAGGGTTTCGCATCATTTTTTGAATTATGTGGGTGTTGGTCATTATGTGTAACTTATTATCACTATTCGTGAATAAATTCCCCTGAAAAGGTCGTCAAGGTCCTCAAAAAGATATTTGAAAACGAAAAATCTATTTTTAATCATGTCGTTAGTGGATATGGAGCGTTATTTGCTTTTTAGTTTCCTATGGTTTTTTACCGGTGCTTCATTCATTGGGATCTAACATGAAAACCATCACACGATGGCTGATGGTTCCGCTGCTCTTTCTGTTGTT
>JBBAAB010000155.1:0-4288 GCA_041658445.1 Thermoleophilia bacterium | reverse complement strand
TCGCCATGATCGTCCTTTCCGGCCCCGTGGAAAAAGAGGATACAGATGTCAGGCCGGCAATGGATGTGCTCAAATATTCTTACCCGCTCGCACTCGCGAATATCCTTGTAGCCGTCACCTTGTGGGTAGACACGCTTATGCTGGGTTATCTAGGCACGACGGAAGATGTCGGTTTTTACGGTGTCGCTCTGAAAATCGCGCAATTCGGAGCCAAGATCATCATGGCTTTCATCATCGTCTTCATGCCTGTTATCGCGGATCTCTGGAACCGGAAAAAGTCCGAAGAGTTAAAAGGTCTGTATATGACCGTAAGCCGCTGGATATTCACGCTGAGTTTCCCGATTTTTCTGATTATCGTACTTTTTTCGGACGCAATCATGCGGATATTCGGCGCCGGCTTTGTAGCCGGCAGTGGAGCGCTGGTTATCCTGGCCGCGGGACAGATGATTACGGCGACAACCGGGGCGGCCGGACTGATGATTCTCATGTCAGGACATTCCAAAGTCGAACTGTTCAACGTGGTCGTGAATCTGACTGTTAACGTCGTCCTTTGTCTGTTACTTATCCCCGGTTACGGTGTTCTGGGCGCGGCGATAGCTCACATGTCCGCGCTGGCTGTGGTGAATACCTTAAGGGTGATTGAAGTCTGGTTTTTCATGCACATATTCGCGTATAACCTCAGTTATCTTAAACCGGTTTTATCAGGTCTGGCAGGCGGAATCGTGGCGCTTGTGATAGGCAGGATTTTCATTGACAGCGTAAGCCTGGTGCAGCTGGCATTGCTTGCCTGCCTGCTGCTTGCACTCTACATTGCCGCCATTGTGGCGATGGGCCTGGAAGAGCAGGACAAAGCCATTCTCAGCAGGGTCAAGGCCAGCCTCACCGGAGCTAAAGCGGCGTGAGTTTTCCAGCATCAAATACAAAGGAAAAGCTGGTATGTCTAAAGTCTGTGTAATCGGCCTGGACGGAGGGACATTCACCGTTATCGATTATCTGATCGGGCAGAAGCGGCTTCCCAATTTTGCCCGTTTGATGAACGAAGGCAGCAGCTCAACACTCCTGTCGACGATTCCACCACTGACACCGGCGGCCTGGACCTCTTTTTTCACCGGATCGAATCCCGGAAAAACCGGAGCTGTCGGTTTCTTTAAATTCCGCCCCGGTACTTATCAGCTTGAGCCGATGAATGCCGGAAATCTCCGGGGATCGCCGATCTGGTCTCTGGCAGGCAGCCGCGGGAAGCGGGTTTGTGTATTTAATGTGCCCGTGACGTACCCGGCCGCTCCCGTCAATGGGATAATGATCTCCGGAATGGACGCTCCCAGCTTCGACGACCATGCGATATTCCCGCTCGAGCAGAAGGACCGCTTCCTCGCCGCTGTCCCCGATTACAGTATCTCAAGTAATGTGGATACAAAGTACCTTGCAAACCACAGCAGTAATCCCGCTGCTGACTGTATCGGGATGCTCAAATCCCACCTCGGGATGGAGCTAAGGGCGATCAATTATCTGATGGGGCTTGAGGATTGGGATCTGTTCGTCGGCGTGATCCGTTCGCCGGACAGCTTCCAGCATATTTTCTGGGCGGATGCCGGGAAGGTGATCGCCGGCGAGGATGTTTCCGAGGAAGAGTCGATGCGGGCCGAGTCGGTATTCAGCTGTTATGAGACAATCGACAGGGAACTCGGGGAGACGTGGTCTTCATGTTGCTCCGATCGGGATATCATATTCATGTCGGACCATGGTTTCGGCAGGTTACGCAGCGATATATGCCTGAACCGCGTGCTTGCGGATGCCGGCCTGCTGAAGTTTCTTCCCCGGGGCAGCCGAAAGCGTTCCCGCGAGTTCGTGGTAAAAAGACTGCAGGCTCATATCCCCAGCGGGACAAGGCAGAAGTTTAGGAAAATGCTGGGGAAAGACAAAACCGGCCAGCGATGGCATTCATTCGTGGACTCTCTCGTGGCGGATATCGATTGGAGTAAAACGCGCATTTCGGCGATTGCCCAGCATGGTTGCTTATATGTGAATCTCAAGGGACGCGACCCGTTGGGACAGGTGGCAAGCGAAGCCGAGCGGCAGGCGGTGCTGAATGAGGCGGAGAATGTCCTTTCCGGGCTGATGGACCCGGAGGATGGAATGCCGGTGGTTTCCGGGTTTTATCGCAAGGAGGACATATATAGCGGACCGCTGATGCCGGAGATGCCCGATATGGTGATCAACATGCGAGACTGGTCCTATAGGGGAATTCCCAGCACCGCCATTGAGCTTGCGCATGAATCGATATTCCGCTTTCAGTCCGATGACTGGAAGCAGCTCGCCCATACAGGCAACCACAGGCGCGAGGGGATACTTATAATGAATGGCCCCGATATCAACGCCGGCAGACCCGGAGAGGCGGCTATGGTTGACGTGGCTCCGACTATCATGCACCTGTTGGGCCTGCCTGTACCTGACGAATGGGATGGCGCTGTGCTTGGGGAATTCGTCAAGGCCGGTGCTGCCGGACCGGATATCGCAAAAAAGGTAAAATATGATACCAGCGGGACGGAGACTGGAGAAAACCCGCTTTCCCCGGAAGACGAAGAAGAAATCCGCAAGCGGCTTGAGAATTTGGGATATTTATAAAATCAGATGCAATAACAGGGAAGAATTGATTTGTCAAAAGTATGCGTCATAGGTATGGACGGAGGCACTTTTACCGCTATTGATTATCTGATAGCGCAGGGCCGCCTGCCCAATATCGCCCGGCTGATCAGGACGGGCAGCCGTGCGACTCTGATGTCCACGGTGCCGCCCTTGACTTGGCCTGCTTGGGCTTCTTTCTATACTGGTACCAATCCGGGCAAGACGGGCGCCGCTGACCTCTTCAAGTTTCGGCCGGGGACATACAAGCTGGAACCGATGAACGCAGGCAATATCAGGGGTGTGCCTATCTGGTCCCTGGCCGGCGATAGCGGAAAACGTGTATGCGTCTACAACGTTCCGGTGACTTATCCGGCCATACCGGTAAACGGAATCCTGGTCTCGGGCCTTGATGCGCCCAGCTTCAACGACAGGGCAATCTATCCTCTGGAGCAGAAAGACACCCTGCTGGCGAACGTCCCGGATTTCCAGATCACTTTTGAGAATGATGCGAAGTATCTGGTTACTCATCACAAGGACCCGGTCGGCGAATGGATCAGGCAGGCCAATGCTTTCCTGGATATGGAGATGAGGACGATTGACTATCTAATGAAAATGGAGGACTGGGATCTCTTCGTCACCGTTATTAGATCGACTGACATCATCGCGCACACCCACTGGCGCATGGCTGAAAAGGTAATCGATGGGGAGCCCGTTACCGCGGAGGAACAGATACGCGCCGAGGCCGTGTTCAACTGCTATGAAGTAGTCGACCGGAAGCTGGGCGAGATATCAGCCGATATGGGCCCCGGGAAGAACCTGGTCATTATGTCGGACCACGGTTTTGGCAGGTTGCGCGGCAATGTTTGCGTCAATCGCGTGCTGGCCGATGCCGGTCTGCTGAAATTCCACCCGGTAAGCAGCCGCAGGCGGACGCTTGACTTTGTAAAGAAACAGCTTCGAACCCATCTGTCTCTGGAAAACAAGCAAAGAATCAGGCACATGCTGGGGAAAGACAGACTGGATGCGCGCTGGACGATTTACGTTGACACCCTGATCGCCGAAATCGACTGGAGCCGGACGAAGATCTGCTCCATCGGCGGGTTTGGCAGCCTCTTTTTAAACCTCAAAGACCGCGACCCGATGGGAATAGTCGGTGGAGAGGCCGAAAGGCGGGCGGTGATAGAGGAGGCGGACGCGGCGCTGCGTGAACTCAGGGACCCCTGGGATGGAGAACCGATACTAACCCGGTCCTACCGCAAGGAAGAGCTTTTTCATGGCCCATGCTTGCCTGAATTACCGGAGATGGTCGTGAATCTGCGTAACTGGTCGTATTGTCCGGTCATAGGTACGGCAAATGAGCTTTCCGAAGAGGCGCTGATCAGGCCGCCGGTTCAGCAATGGAAGCAGCTTGCCCATACGGGAACCCACCGCAGGGAAGGAATCCTGATAATGAACGGCCCGGATATCGCGGTCTCGGATATCGGTGAGGCGCAGATGGTGGATATCGCTCCTACGGTAATGAACCTCCTTGGCCTGCCCGCCTATGAAGAATGGGATGGAAAGATCCTCGAGGCCGCCATGAGCAATGGCTCCGCGCGCAGCATCGATGATTCCCGTCAATACAGGCAGGCAAGTGAAGGAGAAGCGATCAGCGCTTATTCAT
>JBBAAB010000154.1:0-4302 GCA_041658445.1 Thermoleophilia bacterium | reverse complement strand
AATTCGAACCGCTTCCGAAATCCCCGTCGAAGTGGACCTGCAGAACGAAGAGACCGTCCCGATTTACATGAGGATATCCGACAAGGTCCTGCGTCTTCGCCGGTTGGGCATGCCCTATGCGAACATCGCCGAGCGCCTTGGGGTTAACCTGTGGATGGCGAAGAAAGCTGCCCGGTGGGGCAATATCCAGAAAGGATAGGCAGGACAGCCTGGACCGGAAAGGGAAGCCTGAGGTTGCTGGACGAGCGCCCCGCCGGCGGGCGCAATACTATCCAGGACAGACAAAGACGAAGGAACAAACAGCGGGCGATCCACGACCAGAATCTCGACATGGCCTCCCGGCTGGTGGCCAGGTGGCGGCGCTACGAATTCCTGTACAAAGCCTTCCAGCGGCGGCTCCGCATCGTCCTGAACTACATGAGGATGGCGGCCGACAACACATTCCTGTCCCGCAGGTCCTGCTCGCAACCGAGCCTTCTCCGCCGGTCGGCGGGGCGCTCGTACTCCTTGCTGTTTTTCCCCGCACCGTTCATTTTCCAGTTCTTGCACATAAGGCAACCGGCACGGCGATTCTTGGGACGTCCGCGTTTATGATTCACGGTTCCTCCTACTTGCGAATGATCCTGGCGGCGATTTCCGGATTGCGGACGAAATGCCGGCCGTCCTTGGCGAATAGCCATACACTGGAAACCTCGCGGATGTCGGGTGGGGCTTCGGAATCCGCCCGGATCCGCTCGCGAGTGACCCGGCGAAATTTGCGGTTGGCGCGTACCTTGTCCCCCTTTTCGGAAGACGCGCACGCATTGGGGGAGATGGGGGTTCTTTTCCTGCTTCGGGACATGACTTTTCCCTCCCTTCGGAGCCTTACGTCATGGCGTTCCTCCTTTCTCCGTCCTTGCCGAAGATAGCGTGTGCGCGCCCGATATGGGGTGGTCCGGTGTCCCCAGGCGTGTGGCACCTCGGGACGGGCGCGTGTTCAATGGTTGCGCATAATGGAAGGTCGTGTCAACGATTTCAACGGAGGATTTCACCTATTTTCAAAAATGGCCGCTGCAGTTCGTCTTGTCGGAATAAGGAATGGCACGTGGTATAATTCAACCATGTCGAAGAAACCGCCCCTATCTCAAACGAACCCCTACCTGAAGGACCCCGCGGAACGCAGGTATTGGGTACTCACGACTGTGACGTCTTCCGCGGCCATCGAGGGGATACATCTTTCCAAGGAGGAACTCGAAATCCTCCGGAATGAGGCCACCCCTACCTTCAAGCACGTTTACGAGAAGTCCTCCGGATCACGGCGGTAAAGATCTTCTCCATAGGGCGGTAGTCGCGCGCGACCCCGGCCTGAACAGCCGCGAAATAATCCTTCCGCCTTCGTCCCCTGATTCCTGAGAAATCCAGTGCCGGAAGCCCGGCCTGCAACCCCATGAGCGTCGCCAGCATTCGGGCTACCCGCCCGTTCCCTTCCCGGAACGGATGGATAAGGACCAACTCCGTATGCACGACGGCGAGGGCGTGGACAATCTCCTCGGTGCTTTTCCCCCGGCATGGAGTGTATTTCCTCAAGAGGTCTTTCTCGAAAGACGCCATCAGGCGTGGAATCTGACCGGCAGCGGCAAAGGTGAATCCGCCTTTGGTCATATTGACCTTCCGATACTCCCCGGCCCATGCGTAGACAGGGGCAAACCATATCCGGTGGATCCTGCGAATATCGTCCGATGTGAAACGATGGTCGGGGCTGTAGGTATCGATAAATTCCTCTGTCGCGCGAACCTGCTCCCGCAACTCGACACGTTCAATCTCGCGTTTTTTCTTGATACCGAGGAGGTTCCGAAGGACGCGACGACGAGATCCGGGCTCGTGCTGGCCTTCGATGAACCCCGTCTCCTCATAGCGACGCCCCTTTTTCAAGGACTGCCTCCCGGAATCGTTTTCGGCGTCGAGATGTCCCAAGCCATCACCTGGCCTTGGACGGGACGAGGTGCACTTCCAGCTTGCACCCCACGGCCCGGGCGTACTTCTTTAACGTGGCCAGCGTGGGGGAATGCCTGTTGGCAGAGAGGGCCGTCTCCAACCGGGTGACGGCGGTGGGTCTGGTTCCCATCTTTGCCGCCACGCCGGCCTGCGTCATACCCGCCTTCCTTCGGGCTGCGAGCAGCTCGCGCAACAGGGCGAACTCCGTTTCCGTCTCGTCAAACGCGCCCTTGAATTCGGGATCCTTCTTCCACGCCTCGACCATCTGGCGGTGCGTCCTGGCCGGCAGTTTTTTCCTCATTTATGGCATGCCTCACCGTAACAGTCGATTGCCCACAACGTGAGGGCATCATAACATACATGTTATGGGCTACCAATCAGAGCCGGCGAAATCCGCAACCCCCGCGCAACCAGAAAGGGGGCAGGGGAAGCGCGCCAAAATGGCGCTACGCAACTATTCGATTAGTTTAAGATAAATGGCGCGCCCTAGAGGATTCGAACCTCTGGCCACTTGATTCGTAGGTGGCCCTCGACGCTTAAATAGTCAAACATTTCGAATAGTTACCTGTACAGAACATGCCCGGAATGCGCCATGATTTCCGCAACCGCCGCAACCCAGGCGCAACCAGATCGCCCCCCTTTGCCCCTTCCGGATAAGACGGCAAGGGTCAGGCGATTCTTTGAAGGATCAACTGATTGAGCGAGACGCCCTTCCGTTTCGCCTCCAGCTCCAGCTTGCGGCGCAGGTCGCCGGGAAGGCGCAGCGGGAACCGCCCCTTGAACTGCTTTTCGACGATTGGCTCCGGGGCTTTCCTACCTGCCTTCGTCGCCGCGGAGAGCCAGAGCGAGGCGGCGATCTTTACTTCCTTGATCGCATCTTCTTCCGTATCCCCGAACGCGGAGCAGCCAGGCAACTCCGGGACTGTGGCGATATATCCCTCGTCTTCGTCGCTGAAGGCTACAACGATGGCGTACTTCATTCTCGTTCCCCCAACCGGTATTTCTCGATCACGGCGAGCATCTGCTTGACCTGGTAAGGCTTGGCCATCCCTTTATGATCCTGGAAGGTCAGGATTTCCTCCACACCGTCCCTTTCATAGACGACGTGCGATCCTTTTCCGCCTCTCTTCTGAAATCCCATGTGCTCGGCCAGGAGACACAGTTCCTTGAAGCGGATTCCGGCCGGGTTGTTCATGGCCTTCTCGTTGAGTTTCTGCCGCCGTGTCATCGCAACGCTATGATACCATTTTTGACATCATACAACCATCATCCCCATTTCATCGTGCACCCATCGGATAACCGAACACCTAGGTTCGCCGGCGGCTCCGGGACAATTGGGACAACCGCCGGTTGATCACTGTCGGATTGAACCGCTCGGGGTCAAACGAGGGGCCCCTCCACTCCACCATCTGCTGGTGGTCCGGATGGGAAGGATCCTGCAAGGCTTCCAGATACTCCATGTACCCGGAGGGACTTCCGACATCCTCCCTCCGGCGGGCAGGCCCTCGAGCAGACGCCCCGTCATGTATTCGTCCTGACCCCAGCGCGGTCGGTACCACGCCTAAGGGGAAAGAAGAAGCTCGCGAACCCAGGATATCCGGTGGGCAACACGATCTATCGATTCGTGCAAGTCAAGCCGGAGCGCTTCTTCGGAATCGAGGAAGTCTGGGTCGAAGAAGCGCGGATAAGTATTACCGACCCGGAGCGGACGCTCGTTGATGGCCTGACGGCGCCGCAATACTTTGGTGACTTTTCTGAAGTGCTCCACGCTTTCGAGATGCGAAAGCCCAAGCTCGACCTGGAACGGATCATCGGTTATGCGCTGAAGCTCGATGCCGCTACTGCAAAGCGGCTAGGCTGGGTTCTGGAACATCAAGGGGTGAAGTCCTCCCGGCTAAAGGATCTGAGAGAGGTCCCGATCAAGGGATACCGCATCCTCGACCCAACGGGCCCCCGGCGAGGCCCCTGCGACAGCCGGTGGATGATCCAAGTAAACCTCCCCGGAAAGGTGAACGGATGAAGCCGTTGCGCATTCGCCTTCAGGAGGCCCGCCAACAAACGGGACTGCCATGGGAAGTCCTCGAGCGGGACTACCTGCTGTCTTGGATATTGGCCGGGATCAAGCGCCCACCCCTACTCGGAAATCTACTCTGAAACGAAGGGCTTCAGAGTATTTCAGAGTAGATTTCAGAGCTTAGGGATCCAACGTTCAGCGGGAAACGGTTACCTTGCCTTCGACGGGACGAGATGCACTTCCAGCTTGCATCCCACGGCCCGGGCGTACTTCTTCAACGTGGCCAGCGTGGGGGAATGCATGTTGGCAGAGAG
>JBBAAB010000153.1:0-4341 GCA_041658445.1 Thermoleophilia bacterium | reverse complement strand
CGGAGAACTTGCCGGCCGCCCAGGCGGTGAGGACGCTCATGCCCTCGCATTCCGGCACGACAAGCCAGGCGCTGATGCCGCTGTTTTCAATTTCGCCGGAGACGATAAAATAGGTCAAAGAAAAATTAGTCGTAACAAAGACAGCCGAGTCCGGTGTCGGGTCGCCGACGGGATAAACCTTCGGTTCGACCTGAATCGGTTTTTGGGGATCAGTGAAAATATTAAGCCGCAATGTGAAGAGCGCGGCGATCTGGGCCGCATCGAATTCCGGAAGAACGCAGATGCCGCCATATTTTGTAATTTCCGTAATCGCCTGCGCCGTATCATCCATAACATTTCCGGAATTGATAAAATGCAAGAAGGGAAATCCCAGCGGTTTGAAATTGTCTTTAATGGCTGCCCGCCGTGCGATGGAATGAATTTGAAAATGCTCCATGAGGGAAGCCGTTTCGAATTGTAAAAAGAGATTGGTAAAACCGCTTTCCCGAATTTGACTTGCGCAGCCGATCAGCGTATCCAGATCCGGCGCCGTAAGCGCCAGGGCATGCTCCTGTTCCCTGACTACCGGGAGAAGCTGTTGCGCCGCTTGCGGAGCGGCGGCGCAAATTACGCTGTGCGAACCAGGAATGACTGCCGCCGCAGCAAGGAGCGCTTCCGTCTTCGCGCTGCGCAGAATCAGGGGCTTTCCCGTCAGCTGCCATGCCTTTTGCGCCAAAGCTCGGAAAGCATTCTGATCATCGGAGAGTTGGGTAATGCCGATCAGATCAATGGTGATTGTTTCACCCACCCGCTCCAGGACATAGCTCTTGATGTCCTGGAGCGTTTGCTCAATCTTAGCTGGTGCGTCGGTGTCATTGATGTTAACGGCGATGAGCGTCTGGTGCAGAAACGTTTTATCGTGGCGGTAAAGAACGGTTTCTCCACCGGCGACGAGCTTGCGCTCCGGGCCCAGCGCAACCGTTTTCACCGGCGGTTCGTTGGCGAGCCCCAAAACCTGCTTGGCTTCTTCTGATGCATAGGGACATTGGGATATTTCTCCCTTTTTTGCGGCGAGTTTCATGGCAAAAGCCAGACATGTATTGGAGCCGCATTCCTTGCAGTTTGTCTGTGGTAAAAGTTTTTGTATCTGGAGCCCGGTCAGCGCCATAAAATTTATTTCCGATCCATAAGATTAATTATTGTTTTTTTCAAGGACACGGCGGCTTCGGGATTATACATAATCAGAATCGCCGCTCCGGCATAGAGCAGTGTTGTTGCCGTGGAAAGCTCCCAGAGCGCGGCCCGTTCTTTCAACTGGCCCCAGGCCGGGAATTCGGATTCCGCAGCGCGCAGCTCTTTAATCTTGGCGCATTCCTGACCGGGTGCGACAATAAGCGGCAGGGCCAGCATTTTGTCGCCGCCCAAAGCCGTAAGCCGGATTCTTTCCATCACCGAATAAGTATATTCAATGCCATAGCCGATGGCGCTTGTTACCGGATCCATGATAATTTTATCCGGTGAAATATTCATATTCGTCAGCAGGATATTTAATTGCTTGCCGATATTTACATCAATCGGACTCTGGGCGACAAGTGTATGCCCGTAAGCCAGGGCCGCGCCGGCAATCGTCCGGTAATTGTCCTGTTCCACCCAGTTTAAAAGCAGATTTTCCCCGGCGCAATGGCGGGCGATTTCTTTCATGACCTCATTATTTTTGGCGAAGTGGCTGTGTCCGGTGATGATCAAGGGCACATCGACCGCCTCCAGCACGGACTTAACAAGGGCCAGCGCGTCGGCGGGCGATCCGTCGCCTTTTTCCGGATGTGTTCCATCCAGGCGGATGCTGATGAGGTCGGCGCCGTATTTTTCGACGCAGACTTTGGCCATTTGTGACGGCTTGTAGAGCAATTCCCCCCACGCCGCCTGCAGCACTTCCGGGAATTTACCGCTGATCTTGTCAAATACCTCCATGGCGACGAGCGGCCTGTTCGGCATTTCTCCTTCCCATAAGTGGAAAGGCATCGCGGTATCGCCGCCGATCTTGCAGGTGTGGCCGCGCGTGCCACCCTGGGCCATTGTCGCGCCGAGGATGATTTCCGTGATTGGCTGCTCGCATTTCTCGCGCCGGACGGCAAAAGATTTAATTGCCGCCAGACGATCTTTAGCTGCAGGATGAATAGCGGCTTTTTCCGGGGGCAGTCCGATAACTTTTTCCGTTTGCGGTTTTTTGCCCAAAAACTTTTCCGCGACGGCTTCCATAAGCTCAGGAGAAATGTCCTTATTCCTGGTATGTTTAATTTCCTCTTGAATTTGGGCAAGCAATTCCCTCTTTAAGCGGGCGAGCTCATCTTGCGTATATTCCTTGGGGCTTGTTTGAGGTTCGGCAATGGTCAAGGCGGCAGCTGCTTCTTTTTCCAAGTGTGCAACAGCAGCAATCTTTTTTTCCTCGGTTCTTTCCTGTTTGGCAAAGGCGGTAATATCGCCGAGTTCCAGCACCGGATGGTTTATCCGGGCCAGATAATCCCGAATATCATGCGGATCAATGGCTACTGATTCGTCGGGTATCTGATCGAGCAGGTCGGGCACGCCCTGTTCGGCAAAGCGTAATTTTAAATCTTCACCCAGAGCCTGCTTCAATCCCCTGGTCATCCAGATCAGGCGCTTATGGCCGCCTTCGGCAAAGAGGAATTTGCGAGAGGTGAGAAACACCTTGCCGCAGCCCATGAATCCCGGAGTCTGCTGACCGCCGCCGACGTTTCCGGCCAGCGTGGGAAAGGTCATTCCCGCCGGAGTGTCCCCCATATATTCACGATTGACGGCCATGATGCCGTTGCATTCGGGAATATAGGCGCAGATGACTTCAAAACAGCCGCAGCTCGTCATTGGCCGATCCATAATGGAGTAAGCGCATACGGAATCGATGGTTTTGTGGGAGGAGAGGTAGACATATTCATCAACTCCCTTCCAGACGCCCTTGACGGAATCAAGGCATTCACCTTTCTTCACCGGTTGATTGGGGCCTGTTTCATCGATTTCAAAGGCCGCCCGGGCATCGAGCCAGTTGTAGGCGCCGCAGAGTCCCAATCGCTCCGGCGTGACCACGCAGACGTGGTTGGGGGCAAAGGACTGGCAAAGGAGGCAGGAATAGAAAACATCAACAGACTCATCGGTCATGGAGGCGAGACGGCGGTTTCGTTCCACATAAACGTCTCTGGCGACAGCCAGCCTTTTTTCCACTTCTTCCCGTTCGGTGATGATGGTTACCTTGACCTTGTCCACAATTGCCGGATAATTGGAAAGCAGCTTGGCGTGCAGGATTTCTCCATAATGCCGCAGCCGCAGACCTTTGGCAAAACCGCTTTGGGAAATCCTGGTCCAGACGATGTCGCGTTGGCCCATGTGCCAGATGCCTTCGGCGCCGTTGACGAGATGATGGATCTGGCGCTCCAGAATCGCCTCAAAGTCGGTCTGCATTTTTCGTCCGGCCGCCTCTACCCAGATGGCAAGCGGCAGGGCTGTCCCCGGCGGAACTTCATCAACATCCGGGCCGATAATGTCAATCCGACCGTCTTCTATTTCATCCATATCGGCCATCGTCACGAACTCGAAGGCCGGCGTGATATTGCCGCCAAACTCCACCTGCATATCCTGCTTGCGAATCCGCTCACCTTCAAAGGCCGGTCCGTAAGGCACAGGAATGGGAATTTTGGTAATTTTGACTTTGCAGCCGCGCACCTCGAGGGCCCGATCGACCATCGACTCATAGGGAACACTGGAGACAACATGCTCATAAGTGCAGATGCCCGTAGGCAGGATCTGGGGAATGTCGGTGTCCGCTATTACCGGAAAGCCATAGTTCAGGGCACCGGCCGCCGCGGCGTATTTTTCCGCATCGACGGCGCCGAAAGCCAGGACGAAAGCAAAAACCCGGTCTTTGTTGTATTTCAGATTGGCGCGATAATCTCCCGGTGTTACTTTGCCGAAGGACAGGGCGGAGCGATTGGCAAAGCCAAGCGCATAGATCAGCGCGGAAACATCCCGGCCAAACGGCACCAGCCTTGTCTCCCAGCCCAGTTGGACGCCTTCCTGCGCGAGCTGTTCGGCAAATTGCAGGCCGCCGGTGGAGCCCGCCATAAATACATAAATATTCTTTTCCTGCAGTTCGCGGGCAATAGTAACGGCAATTTTGCTGGTGGGGGCGGCGCCGGTGATGGCGGCAAAACCGGGCGCTGTACCGTCCACAAACTCAATGCCCCGTTCCCGCATGATGATGTCGTTGGCGGCGCCCAGCCAGATGCCGTCCACCGGATGCGGACCGATGAGATATTTGCAGGCCTCGATAATTTCACAGGCAAAAAGAGC
>JBBAAB010000152.1:0-4363 GCA_041658445.1 Thermoleophilia bacterium | reverse complement strand
GGCCGGTAGGTGTCGATACCATACCTCCGTAACCCCAGACCGTGGTCTGCGGAAGGGGCGCCGGAAGGACCTGCTGCTGGAACTGGCTGACATCAACTGTGTAATCGTGACGGACGACAGCTCCGGTGATGGGATCAGTCACTACCGTGGGCTGATATACCGGTGGAATCAACAACTGGTTGACATATTTCGGTATCATCGTGCCAGGCAGGGTTGGCCCGGGAGGAGCCGCCGGAGGTACAGCCATTGAAATCGCTGCCAAAAAGCCTGTGCCAAGCACCAGCACGAAAGCCAGTAATATGAAAATTATTCCTTTCCTTCTATAATTCTCCATCACTCATCCTCCATTTATTCAACATGCCTTGAACTAAATACCACTCATTTACTCCAGTTAATAATGGTGTTTACAAAGTAACCTCCTGAAATACCGGACTTTTATAATCCCAATTATATTTACATAACCTCCAAAAAGGATGCTAAACATTTCACATAAAAAACCAGCTGTGATGTGCATCATCAATTTACGAATGCCTATGCCCCCGCGCAGCTTCATGCCGAATCTACGTCTGTATATTTTTATCAATGGAAATGCGAACGTTTTTCAGGAATTCCGGTCATCCGGAAGTTGTGGAGGATGGCTCAGTGGAAGCAGAAAAAAGGGGACTTCAGTATCGCGTTTTGTGATCCTATCGCCGCAGCAGCCGCATGGCCTTGAGGCCGAAGCTCAGTTTCTCCTGGTCCTCGCTGCGGTGGACGTCGAGCCCGGTGAGATCGTTGATGCGGCCCAGCCGGTAACGTATCGTATGCCGGTGAGTAAACAACGCTTCGGCCGTGGCGGCGACGCTGCGGTTGTTGGCCAGGTATGACTCCAGGGTGCCGACCAGGTCGGTTTTGTGCTCCCTGTCGTAAAGCTCGACCCGGGCAATCGTCTCCTCGTAAAAGTTGCGCACCTCTTCCGGATCCTCTTCCAGCGCTCCCAGCAACAGCTTGTAGACACCCATGTCGTCGAACGTGGCAATGGCGCCCTTTTCCCCCAGGCGCTGGCTCACCTGCAGGGCGGACTGCGCCTCGCGATAGGCACGCCGCGTCTGGGCCGGGTCGTCATGGAACCTGCCCAGGCCGATGGAGACCGAAAGTTCTGGAAGAATGTCTTTGCATATCTGTCTGATCTTTGTTGCCGTGGCGCGCGCGACCGCCAGCAGCTTCTCGCTGCCGCTCGTCAGCGGCGGCAGGAAGGCGATGACGTTATCGCTCTTGGGCGTGAGCAGAGCGTTCTCGTGGTGGGCGCGCACTACCTGCTTGACCCCGCTGAAGAAACGGTTCTTGATCTGCTGCACTTCCTGTTCCTTTAAGTCCCGGCCGGTGACGAACTCGCCGAAGTTGTCGATATCGGCGATCAGCACCAGGCAACCCCGGCTCAGATCGCCGCCCAGGAAGCTCGCCCGCTGCAGCATCGTCGGCCCCGCGTCGAACTCGCCCGACACCAGGTCATCGACAAAGTCGCCCCGCAGGCGGGTTTCCGCCTCCATGCGCACCAGCTCGCGGCCCATCTCGATGGCGGCCACCGTGGCGGCGCTCTCCAGTGCAACCAGATCGAGATCGTTCAAAAGCGCGTCGGATTCAAAACTGGATACATAGCCGAGCACGTCGCGGCTTACCATTATCGGAACCGTAGCCTTGGCGGGGAATTCTTTCCTGCCGTTGAGCGGAGTGCGCTGGTAACGCTCTCCCCGGGGTGGCGCTTCCGGACGGCCGGCCTCTTTCTCGGACTTGCGCAGAGCCTCGTATTTTTTTATCAGGTCCGCGTCCGTATCATCGGGGACCGACTGGGCGAGTAATTCGAGGAATGAATCCTCGAGCACGACTGGTTTACCTAAAAGTTGCGAAGTGGTGTTGGCAATCGACTGCCAGCTGCCGCCGTCAATCACGACGTCCAGCAGTCGCTGGTGGATATCCTGGGAGCGGCGAAGAAGCGAAACATGTTCGCCGACGATGCGCTCTGAGATCTCGGCGATGATATGGGTCCAGCGGATATCGGGCGGAACTTCGACAATGGGAAAATTGTGGCGCTTGCCCAGTGAGATGATCTGCGGATCGACCTGGGAGATGAAACGGCCTGGTTTGACGAGCAGCGCCGCGGCGCCGGCCTTGATGATCTTGCGGGTAAATTCGACCTGGGCATCGGAGGTCGTCTCGACACCGAAAAAGGTCGAGAGGACCAGCTCGTTTCCCGTCAGCCAGTCGCCGATGTCGGGCACCTCGCCCACGGTGACCTGCGAAACCTCCCGGCCCAGCCCCTTCTCGCCGGCCAGAACCTTGGCGTCAGCCAGGATTGGCAGCTTCAGGATGTCCGATACGCACAGCTCCACCGCTTTGTCCTCCCCTGATCTTTTGACTTTGGTACAAACGCGCTATTTATATGATATGCGTTCGTACAGGCAAAGTTCTTATCCAATTGTACAATAAATCACGCAAGTTTTTGTACAGAATGGACAAAGCGGTGCGCCTTTTATAAGACATCATTCATCATCGTAAGGAAAGACCATCTTGATGGTTTTCACCTGGACGATGGTGCAGTCCGTCTCTATCGGTGTGGAATCCTCTGATGCGCGGCTTGTACAGGTTGCCTGCGTAACCGGAATGAATTCGGCCTCCGGAGCATTCAGGATATCCGATACCCGCCCGTTGTAGTGGCCCGGCTTTATATGTACGTTGCCCTCGATCTCGTACTCGTCGGTGAGGATCCTCGCCCTGACAGGCTGGGTTTTAAACCTGGCTTCAATAGCCATTTGTGTCACCTCCCCCACTTTGATTGAGTTTAGCCTCTAGTGGTGACCGTATATCGGGTAACCTGGCAAAAATCTTGAGCGAATCCGGGCGTCAACAGAAGTAGCTGCCGGGGAAGCGGCCGGCGGGAAGATCCCGGTCTTCAAGTGCCATGAAAACCCCTAAAACCCCTTATACTCAGCTCAGGGCAAGGATGGCATGGTTCACGAGCCCACCCATCAGCACCGCAAGGGCGACCGTAAATATCATGATGTAAATCGAACGGCGCCAGCCGAGCTCGCGGGCGAGGGCCGCGATGGTAGCCACGCAGGGAATATAAATGGCGCACACAAGCGCAAAAATAAACAGCTGCGCGTTGGTCATCACCTGGTTGAGGTCGGCATGGGCGTCGGTTGCCACCCCGGTGGCGATTGCCACGGTTATCAGCAGCTGCAGCGCCAGCTCCTTGCGCAGTATCCCCATGATGAGCGTGATCCCGGCGACCGCCGGCAGCCCCATCCATCCCTCCACGACGGGCGAGAGTACGTCCGCGACCCGGTACAGTATTCCCGTCTGCAGCATCGACCCGAGAATGACGCTGCCGACGAGGAGGATCGGAACAGCCAGGAAGATGAAATCCTTGAAGCGATACCATGTTTTCTTTACGATCGTCGCCAGATGCGGGCGGCGGAAAGGGAACATCTCCATGACCAGACCGGTGGCCTGCCCCGGTATGATCCTGTTGAGCGCAAGGCCGATCAGGACCCAGAGCACCCCGATTATCACATAAAGCGCCAGGGCATACTGCCAGCCGGAATAAAACGCAACCGCGCCGAAGATGATTGCGTTGCGGGCGCTGCAGGGCACCATCACGATGAGCGTGCTCGCGATTATCTTCTCCCTCATGGTTGTCAGAGTGCGCGTACCCATAATGGCGGGCACGTTGCATCCTGCGCCGGCGACAATGGGGATGGCCGCGCGCCCATGTATACCAAACTTGTGCATGACCGAATCGGTGAGGAACGCAACCGAGTTCAGATACCCCGTGTCTTCCAGGAAGGCAAGCAGGATATAGAAGACGAGGACATATGGAATTCCGACGGTAAGCGCCGCTTCGATACCCGAGACCGCCCAGTTTAGCGATTGGCTGACGACATTGTCTCCCAGCAGCCCGATTATCGCCGCCGTAGCCGGTGGCGCGATGAATTCGCCCCAGAAACCACTCATGACATCGGCCAGGGTACTGCCTACGAAGTACAGGAGGATAAAAGTGAAAGCCAGCACCATGAGGAGGATGGGCACTCCGGTTATGGGGCTGGTGGTGAAGCGCCACATCCGCTCGCCCCAGCGCGGCCTTTCAGCCTCTTCGCGGGTCTCCACCTCGTCAACGATGAGCCCCGCCAGAGCGTGCCGTTCGCCGGCGATTCGCGTATGCGCCGACTGACCGTGCTGCTTTTCTATCTGCTTACGGAGCTGTGAAGCCAGCTCGAGCACCGGCTCCCAGCCTGGCATTACCGACGTCAGCTCGATGAATTCGGGATCTTTTTCCAGCAGAAGCAGCGCCAGCGCTCTATGGGGCAGCCCGTAGGGGTCATCC
>JBBAAB010000151.1:0-4450 GCA_041658445.1 Thermoleophilia bacterium | reverse complement strand
TCTCAACCGTATTCTCGCCGGGCAGTGACTCAGCCGCCGCCACGAGCATCGGCAATCTACCAAACGGCACCGAACCTTTTGTCGGCGGGCTTGACGAAATCAGGGTCTATAACCGGGCGCTGTCGGCGGCTGAAGTTTTAGCGGTATATAATTATGCGGGCAGCACTCTTCCTCCCGACATCACTCCACCAACGGTCTCAATAACCTCGCCCCTCAACGGCGCCACCGCTTCCGGAACGATCGCCGTCTCTGCTGATGCCTCGGATAATATAGGGGTTGCAGGGGTGCAATTCCAACTCGACGGCGTTACCCTTGGGACTGAAGATGGTACCGCGCCGTATGGAATGTTGTGGGATACTACTGCCGTACCAAACGGGAGCCATACCTTGACGGCGATTGCGAGAGATGCGGCCGGCAACAAAACCACGTCCAATCCTGTTGTGGTGACAATAGGCAACCTGCCCGACACCACCCCGCCCTCCGTCTCCCTCTCTTCCCCGGCGCCGGGAGCAACCGTCTCAGGGACAGCAGTCGTCTCCGCCAACGCCTCTGACAACGTCAGCGTTGCAGGCGTCCAGTTTCTGCTTGACGGCGTAAATCTCGGGGCGGAAGACACAACCGCTCCGTATTCGATTTCCTGGGACACCGCTACCGCCACGAACGGCTTGCATACCCTCACGGCTCGTGCCCGGGATGCGGCAGGGAACCAGACCACTTCAACCGCGGTAGCCGTGACCGTGAGTAATGTAACGCTTTCACCCGCCTTCACCTTTGTCCAAAGCAACACCTCGGAAGGCTCCTCTGTCACCCTGAACAACGTCACGGCGGGGAACCTGGTGGTCGTATGGCTGAAATGGGAGGGAGGGGCGAATGGAGGCGCGTCTATCACCGACGGCACGACCCCGCTCACAATGGGAACGGACGCCCATCTTGGCGTGTCAAGCCCTTCGGGGCAGTTCGGGTATCTCCTCTCCGCGAACGGCGGCACGAGGACATATACCGCTACGGTCCCCGCTGGAGCGGGATTCGTGCGGATGAGAGTAGCCGAGTTCTCCTATACCGGGATCCTCTCCTTTGATATGCAGAACATCGGCGCGGGGAGCGGCACCGCTCCCGCGTCCGGCAACATCACGACAACGGGAACCGGCGAGCTGGTCCTTGGGGGGTACGCAGAGTACTCGACCCCCACGCTGAGCAGCCCCCTGATCAACGGGCAGGCCGCGACCTTTATTTCCGGCGGGTCGTATACGAAGATGTGGTACCAGTCCTTTGCCGCCGCCTTCACCGGCAACGCTGCCGCGACGCTGAGCGCGGCGGGGAGCTGGGTAACCAACGTCATTGCGTTCCGACTGGCGACGGGAATTCCCGACACCACCCCGCCCTCCGTCTCCCTCTCTTCCCCGGCGCCTGGAGCAACCGTCTCAGGGACAGCAGTCGTCTCCGCCAACGCCTCTGACAACGTCAGCGTTGCAGGCGTCCAGTTTCTGCTTGACGGCGTAAATCTCGGGGCGGAAGACACAACCGCTCCGTATTCGATTTCCTGGGACACCGCTACCGCCACGAACGGCTTGCATACCCTCACGGCTCGTGCCCGGGATGCGGCAGGGAACCAGACCACTTCAACCGCGGTAGCCGTGACCGTGAGTAATGTTCCCGACACTACCCCGCCCTCCGTTCCCACCGGCCTCTCGGCCACCGCAGTCTCCTCCTCGCAAATCAACCTTTCCTGGACCGCGTCCACGGACAACGTGGCCGTCGCGGGATACCGCGTATATCGGGGAGGAGTCCAGATTGCCACCGTCACCCTAGGCACCTCCTACTCGGACACCGGCCTTGTCGCATCTACCACCTACAGTTATACCGTCTCGTCGTATGACGCGGCGGGGAATGTCTCGGTGCAGTCATCTGCCGCAAGTGCGACAACGCCCGCGCCCTCGATAACCCCCGTGCTAGTGCCTTTTACTCTGGGCGTCGTCAGTAATTCAATTCCTGCAACTCCTTGGGGTAAAGCCCTTGCCGATATTGATGGCGACGGCTATCTTGATGCTATCGTAGGCGGCCAAAATGGACCGGTAGTCTGGTATAGTTATCCCTCTTGGACCAAATATACGATTGATACCGGCGGTGGCAGCGCCAGTGGTAGCTGGATCGTTGATATTGACGGTGACGGCGATATGGACGTGATTATGGGTGGAACTTTGTATTTAAATCCCCGACCCGCTGGCAACCCAAAAACTGACAGTTGGATCAATTATGAATTTCCAAATTTGCCAGGCAGCCACGACGTGCGTGCCGGCCAACTTGACGCGGATGGGAAAATGGACGTGGTTATCCGGGGTGAAGGAAATCCCCAGTTGGATGTTTACAAGCAGGTTTCTCCCACCTCGTTTGCTTACCTCAGGCTGGACCCAGGGTTTGGCTTGAACGGCCTGTCACTCGCAGATGTGGATGGAGACGGGCTGGTGGATATTGTGGTGAGCCGCCGATGGATGAAAAACCCCGGTGACATAATAAACGGTATCTGGGTTACCTATACCTATACCTCCTCAACCAGCGCTCAAGAATATTCTGCTATTGACACCATAGATATGAATAATGACGGCCGCATGGATATTTTGCTCTCTCCTTCGGAGGTTGTGGGTAGCGTAGTTTGGTATGAGAATCCAGCTAATCCTCTAACAAACTCCAGCTGGACCGAGCATGTCGTTGGTACGAATATCAACTCTGCCCATGCTGTACATGCCGTTGATATGGACAAAGACGGCGACCTTGATGTGGTTTCCTCGGAGTTCAGATCCCCCGGCCGGCTGTTGCTTTTTCACAATACTGGCGGAGGATTGTCGTGGTATCAGCAAGTGGTAAGCACTGACGCATTGCACAATGTCGTGGTAGGTGACATTGATGCTGACGGTGACCTAGATATATTCGGCACTGACTCTCAGACTGCGGAAATGTGGCGCAACGATTTATTACATGACATCACTCCACCAACGGTCTCAATAACCTCGCCCCTCAACGGCGCCACCGCTTCCGGAACGATCGCCGTCTCTGCTGATGCCTCGGATAATATAGGGGTTGCAGGGGTGCAATTCCAACTCGACGGCGTTACCCTTGGGACTGAAGATGGTACCGCGCCGTATGGAATGTTGTGGGATACTACTGCCGTACCAAACGGGAGCCATACCTTGACGGCGATTGCGAGAGATGCGGCCGGCAACAAAACCACGTCCAATCCTGTTGTGGTGACAATAGGCAACCTGCCCGACACCACCCCGCCCTCCGTCTCCCTCTCTTCCCCGGCGCCGGGAGCAACCGTCTCAGGGACAGCAGTCGTCTCCGCCAACGCCTCTGACAACGTCAGCGTTGCAGGCGTCCAGTTTCTGCTTGACGGCGTAAATCTCGGGGCGGAAGACACAACCGCTCCGTATTCGATTTCCTGGGACACCGCTACCGCCACGAACGGCTTGCATACCCTCACGGCTCGTGCCCGGGATGCGGCAGGGAACCAGACCACTTCAACCGCGGTAGCCGTGACCGTGAGTAATGTAACGCTTTCACCCGCCTTCACCTTTGTCCAAAGCAACACCTCGGAAGGCTCCTCTGTCACCCTGAACAACGTCACGGCGGGGAACCTGGTGGTCGTATGGCTGAAATGGGAGGGAGGGGCGAATGGAGGCGCGTCTATCACCGACGGCACGACCCCGCTCACAATGGGAACGGACGCCCATCTTGGCGTGTCAAGCCCTTCGGGGCAGTTCGGGTATCTCCTCTCCGCGAACGGCGGCACGAGGACATATACCGCTACGGTCCCCGCTGGAGCGGGATTCGTGCGGATGAGAGTAGCCGAGTTCTCCTATACCGGGATCCTCTCCTTTGATATGCAGAACATCGGCGCGGGGAGCGGCACCGCTCCCGCGTCCGGCAACATCACGACAACGGGAACCGGCGAGCTGGTCCTTGGGGGGTACGCAGAGTACTCGACCCCCACGCTGAGCAGCCCCCTGATCAACGGGCAGGCCGCGACCTTTATTTCCGGCGGGTCGTATACGAAGATGTGGTACCAGTCCTTTGCCGCCGCCTTCACCGGCAACGCTGCCGCGACGCTGAGCGCGGCGGGGAGCTGGGTAACCAACGTCATTGCGTTCCGACTGGCGACGGGAATTCCCGACACCACCCCGCCCTCCGTCTCCCTCTCTTCCCCGGCGCCTGGAGCAACCGTCTCAGGGACAGCAGTCGTCTCCGCCAACGCCTCTGACAACGTCAGCGTTGCAGGCGTCCAGTTTCTGCTTGACGGCGTAAATCTCGGGGCGGAAGACACAACCGCTCCGTATTCGATTTCCTGGGACACCGCTACCGCCACGAACGGCTTGCATACCCTCACGGCTCGTGCCCGGGATGCGGCAGGGAACCAGACCACTTCAACCGCGGTAGCCGTGACCGTGAGTAATGT
>JBBAAB010000150.1:0-4453 GCA_041658445.1 Thermoleophilia bacterium | reverse complement strand
GTGCCCATGTCCCCGGGAACTATAACCGGTTGTCCTGCAGTACGATAAATGTGAGGAACGTCCGGATGACCCGCCGGGAGCGATCGCGTTGCCCCCTTTCGGTGGACGCATAGTTTCAGCTTCTCCCCTCCCACCTCGTGTTCCTCAAACCTGGCTATGTTGTGTGAGATGTCATAAACAAGGGCAAGACCCAGGTCTTCCGCGGATGACTTGAAGATGTATTCAAACGACTGCCGAACCAGGTGGGTCATCACCTGTCTGTTGGAGCGGGCAAAGTTCACGGCGCAGACCATAGTGGCGTAATAATCCCTGCCTTCGCGACTGTTTATCGGCGCGCAGGCCAACTGTCTGTCCGGCAGATTGATGCCGGCACGGGCTGCGGCACCGCCCATCTTCTTGACGTATTCAGTGCAGATCTGGTGACCAAGACCACGGGAACCCGAATGCACCATCAGACAAAGCTGATCTTCAAATATACCGAACGCCGATGCCGCTTTCTGATCGAATATTCTCTCAACCCGCTGAACCTCGATGAAGTGATTCCCCGCTCCCAGAGTTCCGGACTGGGAAAAGCCACGTTCCCGCGCCCTTGCACTGAGAAGCGCGGGGTCTGCGCCCTCAAGAACGCCACCGTCTTCTATGGCATCTATGTCTTCAGGCCAACCGTACCCCTGACCTATTAGCCAGGGAACGCCTTTGGTGATTAGCTGATCCATCTCGCAATCATTGAGTTTGACGTTCCCACCGCGACCGACGCCGGCCGGTATCATGCGTGTGAGTTCGCGCATAAGATCAGGCACTCTGGCGCGAACATCGCGGATGTTGAGGTTGGATCTGATCAGCCTTACACCGCAGGCGATGTCATAGCCGACGCCGCCGGGCGAAATAATTCCATTATCCAGCCTGAAGGCGGCAACGCCTCCGATGGCAAAACCGTAGCCCCAGTGAATGTCGGGCATGGCAAGCGATGCGGTGACAATTCCTGGAAGACAGGCCACATTGCTCACCTGTTCGAGCGCTTTTTCCTGAGCGGCGATATTTACCAGGTCGCGGTCGGCAAACACGCGACCCGGAACCAGCATGGGTCCGGTTTTGGGAATTTCCCAGCACCAGGGGTTTATTTGCTTCAGTTCCAGGATGTTCTCCGAGTTAATATAACGCGTAATTTCAGGCTAAACATCGAAAATGACTTCAGCCTTCCAGCACCCATCAGTTTGCTGAAGTCTTAACATATAGTACGTTGCCGCCTTGATGTCGGCTTTCAGTATGTGACGTTTATAATCAACAGGTTCTCCCTGACCTTGCCCCGCAATGCGTGTTTCAGCGAGTTCAGTGACCTTGATGCTTTTTAGCAGTATGCCCTGGCTTTCTTGCAGATATAGTAACTCGTTCAACCATTCAACGAGCAGGGTTTCAAGGTCGTCGGCTTCGACTTCAACCGTAAACGTCTTCCTGGCCTCTACCTTGTCGATGTCGCATAACAGGCTGAACATGCCCAGGGCGGCATTTTCAAATGCCTCCATCTCGGTATTTCCGAAGGCGCGAATGCCTATGTCGGCGGTATGTTCTATGACTTCAAATCCCTGCATGCAGGCCTCAGTTCGACATTTGTGCTCTTCAGCCGCTCGTTTTCCAGCCTATAGGCTTTTATATTAATCCTAAACTACATCTTGACAAAGCCTATATGACCTATTATGATTCATAAACCCTACAAGATTTATCAATTTTATTTGGATATGGAGAAATAATGAACATTTCAGCAAAGAGCAAGTATGCGGTAAGAGCACTTGTTGAGCTGGCCCATCACAATGATGGGCAACCGGTTCCGATTGCGGATATTGCCTCCAAGCGCGAGATTCCCCTTCAGTTTCTTGAGCAGCTATTCTCCAGTCTCCGTAAAGCGGGAATTTTAAACAGCCATCGTGGCGTACGCGGTGGTTTTAGTTTCAAGATGCTGCCGGAAGACATCAGCGTACTTAATGTGGTCGAGGTCCTTGATGGCAGCGTTGCCCCTTCCGCATGCACCGCCGGTGCGGCATGTAACAAGATCGACCATTGTGTTGTCAAGGATGTATGGATCGACGTCAAGACCAGCGTGGAGGACGTTCTGAGTGCCGCGAACATAGCTGATCTGGCTTACAGGGAAAGTCTGTTGCAGGAGCAGGTCAAGGAGATGTATTACATTTAACCCGGGGCGGGAAGGATTTAGAAAATGCCTACCACAAGAAGCAAGGCGGATATGAAACAGAGAGCAAATATGAATATTGCGGGCAGCCTGTCGGACCTGATAGGAAACACGCCCCTCGTAAAGCTCAACCGGATCGCGGAGGGCATTGACGCGACCGTTGTGGCTAAGATGGAAAGTCTTAACCCGGGTGGCAGCGTCAAGGACCGCATCAGTATCGCCATGATCGAAGCGGCGGAACAGGATGGCAGGATCACTCCGGGTGAGACCCTGATCATCGAGCCGACAAGTGGCAATACCGGTATCGGCCTGGCGTTCGTGTGCGCAGTGAAGGGCTACAAGCTTTTGTTGACGATGCCGGAAACGATGAGCGTTGAGCGACGTGCCATGCTCAAGGCATATGGGGCCGAGCTTATCCTTACACCCGGGCCTGACGGTATGCGGGGCGCCGTGGAAAAAGCCGAGGAACTGGCATCCGGGAACAGTAAGTCTTTTGTTCCGCAGCAGTTCACAAACCCTGCCAACCCCGAAGTGCATCGCCGGACGACAGCCGAAGAGATCTGGCGGGACACAGACGGAGAAGTAGATATTTTTGTCTCTGGCGTGGGTACCGGCGGCACGATCACCGGCACAGGCGAAGTGCTAAGGGATAGGAAGCCCTCCGTTTACCTCGTGGCTGTCGAACCAAAGTCGTCACCGGTTCTATCCGGTGGTGATCCGGGGCCGCACCGGATTCAGGGTATCGGAGCCGGATTTGTACCCGATATCCTCAACGCGGAAATCTATGACGAGGTCTTTCAGGTTTCCAATGAAGATGCTGAAGAAACCGCCAGGAGAATGGCGACTGAGGAAGGCATTCTCTGCGGGATTTCATCAGGCGCCGCGGCGTACGCCGCGTTGGGAGTTGCCCGCAGACCTTCCAGCAAGGGCAAGTTGATAGTATTCATTCTGCCGGACACAGGCGAGCGATACCTGACAACACAGTTGTTCGGAGGCATGTAGGGCGTTAGAGTAATATCTGATTACCCGCACATCGAATCGTTGGAGGCTTCAATGGATGTTAAAGAAGATACGTTTCTGGACGCGCGTGGCCTGAAATGCCCCATGCCGTCCGTGAAGACGGCGCTTGCGCTGGAGCTGCTCGGCGGCGGCGGTATCGTCAAGGTACTTGTGGACGACCCGACCAGCAAGACGGACCTGCCACGGTGGGTCAAGGGTAATGGCCACCAGGTCCTCGGCATCGAGGACATGGAAGGCTACGTTGAGATATATGTAAAGAAAGCGGGGGGATGATGGAAGGAGGCCGACTAAGATGACCGGATGCGATACGCATTCAGAAAAAGACGACAAGCTGCTATCATTTGACAAGGGTGTCGATGGTGGTGATTGTCTGAGGCTGACGGTTCAGGGCAAGCCTGTACATTATAGCGGTGACGCCGATGTAAGGTCTCTGCTGGAATCCCGGGGAGAAAATTCACTATATGCCAACGTGCGCATAAACGGCTCGGTTTTGAGCCGGCGTGACTTTGAGAACATCCCATTAAGTGACGGCGATAAAATCGACTTCCTCTACTTTATGGGAGGAGGAACATGTTCGATCTGACTGAAGAAGAAATCCTGCGCTACTCGCGGCATATCATATTGTCCGAGGTCGGCGGAGCCGGGCAACAGAAGCTAAAGGACGCTAATGTGCTCGTAGTGGGAGCGGGCGGTCTTGGTTCTCCTGTTCTCTTATACCTCGCGGCGGCTGGCGTAGGTCATATCGGTGTCATCGAGGACGATGTCGTGGATGTAACGAATCTGCAGAGACAGGTCATTCACTCGACCACCGATGTCGACAAGCCCAAAGTGCATAGCGCCAGTGAGTCCATGAAGCAGATAAATCCTCACATCGAGGTCGATGTCTACCACGAACGTCTTACGAAGGACAATATTTTTTCCCTGCTGGATAACTATGACATCGTCGTTGACGGTGTTGACAATTTTCCGACCCGTTACCTGATAAACGATGCCTGCGTAATGAAGAAGAAAAAACTTGTGGAGGGCGGCATCCTTCGGTTCATGGGACTTGTAATGAGTATAAGTGGCGGCGAAACAGCCTGCTACCGTTGTGTTTATGAGGAGCCACCCCCACCCGGTACAGTACCCAGCTGCGCGGAAGCAGGAATACTGGGCGCGGTCGCCGGTGTGGTGGGAACGCTCCAGGCTACCGAAGTGCTCAAGATCATAACGGGAGTCGGAGAGCCGCTTTACAACAGGCTGCTTCAG
>JBBAAB010000149.1:0-4505 GCA_041658445.1 Thermoleophilia bacterium | reverse complement strand
GGATACACGCGACGCGTGTCTGATTATCACGGGATAAAGTCGTTCCCGCGCCGCGGGGGAAAGCTTCTTGGAGTCACCCAGCCCCTTGAGCGGGGGTCCGGCTTTTTCGAGATCGAGCGTGGAGTAATCGAAAACGACGGCCGCGGCTACGATAGGTCCAGCCAGGCATCCGCGGCCGACCTCGTCGCAGCCCGCTATTTCACCGGAACAGCCGCACGCCTCCAGATCGAACGTAAACAGCGCGCTGGTGTTGGCGGTTGCTGGCGCTGCCACGAAAGCCCTAGTGGAATGTTCCCATGCGTCCGGGCGGCCAGTAAGTCATAAAAGCCTTGCCGAGTATATTCTCTTCCGGCAGCCAGTGAGGATTCCAGAAACGGGCATCCCCGCTGTCACCCCGGTTGTCACCCATTACGAATACGTTGCCTTCGGGAATCCTCGTCTGCGGGAAATTGCTGACGTCGACGGCATTGAGGTAGTTCTCGACCTGTGGTTCACCATTGACGAGCACCATCCCTCTATTAATTTCAACCGTGTCGCCGCCGAGGGCGATCACCCGTTTGACGAAATCCACGTCGGAGTTCATGGGAGACTTAAAAACGATGATGTCGCCCCGTTCGACCGGGCCGATTCGATATGAGAGACGGTTGATCAGTATTCTGTCGCCGGGGTCGATGGTTGGCACCATTGATTCGGAGGGAATCTGGAAGGGTTTGATCAGGAAGGCCTGGACGACGAAAGCAACTACAATGGCGCCTGCAAAAATCCCGACAAGCTCCATCAGGTTGCGGATCGGGCTGCGCGGCTTTTTTGCCATCTTCGTTTTTCGCTGACTCAATTTCTTCTGCCGCCCGGGAGGTGGTGTGGAGTAGGAAGGCGGGAGCGCCTAGCGCTGCTTTTCCCGGACCTTGGCCTTCTTGCCCACCTTGCCACGAAGGTAGTAAAGCTTGGCGCGGCAGACATCGCCGATGCTCAAAACCTCAATCTTGCTTATCTTCGGGGAATGCACCGGGAACGTCCTCTCGACGCCGACGCCGAAAGAATGCTTGCGCACGGTGAAAGTCTCGCGCGCGCCTTCGCCCTGGCGCTTGAGGACGATGCCCTGAAAAACCTGGATACGGCTGCGGGTCCCCTCAACAACCTGGAAGTGCACCTTGACGGTGTCTCCGGCTTTAAACTGCGGGATACCCTTGCGCAGTTGCTGTTCTTCTAGTCTGGCTATGGTCGGATTCATGACTTCTCCCTGCTGGAAACGGCCGCCTCATACGGCCCCGCATCGCCAAATCTGGCGGATTTTCATATCAGTAGTGCCAAGTTCGAGATTTTAGAGGTTTTTGGGGCGATATGCAATAAAGGGGACTACCTGAGCTTCTCCCGTCGCCATTTCTCGATCTCGGCGTGATTGCCCGAAAGCAGCACATCCGGCACCTTCCAGCCGCGAAAATCGGCCGGCTTGGTGTAGTGGGGATATTCGAGCCTGCCGCCCAGCTCCTCGGAAAAAGACTCGTAGACGGCGCTCTCCTCGCTGCCCAGCGCGCCGGGAAGGCGCCTTGTCACCGCGTCCATGAGCACCATCGCCGGCAGCTCCCCCCCGCTTACCACGTAATCGCCGATGGATATCTCACCGGTTACCATGTGCTCGGAAACCCGCTCGTCGAAGCCCTCGTAGCGGCCGCAGAGTAGTGTGAACGCCTCGAGCCCTTCCAGCTCGCCCAGAAGCTTTTCATCCAGGCGCCGCCCTCGTGGCGACAACAGGAAAACCGGACGGCTTTCTTTGACCGCCGCGCAATCGCCACCATACACACCCTCGAGCGCCGCGCAAACCGCGTCCACCCTCAGCACCATGCCGGCGCCGCCACCGCAGGGGGTATCGTCGACCTGGTTATGCTTTAAGGGAGTGTAATCACGGTAATTGAAAAGCCGCGCATCGAGACTTCCCGCCTGAACCGCATTGGTTATATGGCGCTGGTCAAAAAACCAGTTGAACCACTCGGGGAAGAGCGTGAATACGTCGATTCTCATCCAGGGTCACCCGAGAAAGCCATCGATTATATCGATGCGCTGCCCGTCCACGTCGACCTTTTTAACCACCTGGCTGATAAAAGGTATAAGAACCAGCGGACGATCTTCACCCGGATCGACCTCGATGTAAGGATTTGCCTTCACCGATTCAGCCAGTTTCGTGACTGTCCCCAACAGCTTCTCACCTTCATAGACGAGGCAACCCTCGATCTGGAACGCATAGTATGCTCCATCCTCAAGAGAAGCGATTTCCTTGCCGGGCACAAAAAGGGACGCGCCGAACAACGGTTCCGCCTCGCCGCGGGAATTAATTCCCTCCATCATGATCAGCGACCCCCGGTCGGATATACGGGAGGCCGCTATCCTCATTTTCACGCGCTCTGATTCCCGCTTGCGCGTTACATGCAACTCCGAGCCTTCGGAAAAACACTCTTCCCTGTCGGTGAGCGACTTGACCAGCATCTCGCCCTGGTTCCCGTGAATCCGTTTGATTATTCCCACGAGAACCCAGTCAGGTACGCCCCTCAACAGGAATCACTCATCAGAGCAGACATCCGGGCTTCGGATTTTTTTCGGCTGTCAGCTTCAGTCAACGATTTCGACTATGGCTCGCTTGCCGTTCTTGACCGCGCTGGCCTTGACGATGGTCCTCAGCGCACGGGCAATGCGGCCCTGCTTGCCGATTACCTTGCCGATATCATCCTTGGCAACCGTGAGCTCCAGCACAACTGTCGTGTTTGTCTCGGTTTCCTGAACCTGGACCTCGTCAGGTTTATCAACCAGGGCCTTGGCCAGATATTCAAGTAACTCTTTCACTTTCTACCTCCATTTGCACTCGACCGGATTCAACTTCAAGAGATCCCCTTTACCGCCAACAGCTTGGAGACGGTCTGCGTCGGCTGGGCCCCCTTTGCCAACCAGTCGCGTGCCTTGTCTTCATCAACCTCGATGAGAGAAGGCTCTTCCAGCGGGTTGTACCGCCCGATGTTTTCGATTATCTTGCCGTCCCTCGGGGAGCGGGAGTCGGCCACGACAATACGGTATATAGGCTTCTTCTTCCTTCCAACCCTGCTGAGTCTTATCTTTACCGCCATATAATCACCTCCTCGTTTTCGTTCCATGTTGTCATCCCATTCTACGGAGATTCTTCGTCGCTCCGCTCCTCAGAATGACAATCTATTAAAATCCGCCCCGAAGCATCTCGGGCGGGATGTTTGGCATACCCTTGCCGCCCTTACCACTAGCCATCTGTTTCATCAGCTTCTGCATCTGTTTGAACCTGCTGATGAGCTGATTGACGGATTGAACATTGGTGCCACTGCCGGCGGCGATGCGCTTGCGGCGGCTGCCGTTGATGATGTCCGGCGCCCGGCGCTCATCAAGGGTCATGGAGCGGATGATGGCCTCGACGCGGTCGAGCTCACGCTCGTCGATCTGCTGGTTCTTAAGCTGCTTGGGAACGCCCGGTATCATGGACAGCATCCCGGCCAGCGGGCCCATCTTGCGCATGCTCTGCATCTGGTCGAGAAAATCATCGAAGGTGAAGGTCGCCTTGCGCAACTTCTCTTCGAGCTCCGCGGCCTTCTTTTCGTCGACCGTCTCCTGGGCCTTCTCGATCAGTGTCATCATGTCGCCCATGCCGAGTATGCGACCGGCCATCCTGTCGGGATGGAAATAATCGAATGAGTCCAGCTTCTCGCCCGTGGAGACGAACTTGATCGGCTTGCCTGTTACAGCTTTCACGGAAAGCGCGGCGCCGCCGCGGGCATCGCCGTCGAGCTTGGTGAGTATCACCCCGTCGAAATTGACCTGCTGCATGAACTGCTCCGCGACGTTGACCGCGTCCTGGCCGGTCATGGAGTCGAGAACCAGCAGTATATTATGCGGCTTTACGTCGGCGCGGATGCGCACCAGTTCATCCATCAGTTTCTCGTCTATATGAAGACGGCCGGCGGTGTCGATGATGGCCATGTCGCGTCCGTTGACGCGGGCATCTTCAACACCTTTGGTAGCTATATCAATAGCGTCATCGCTGCCGTCAATGGAAAAGACCGGCACGTCGAGCTGTTTGCCGAGCATTTTCAGCTGGTCGACAGCCGCCGGGCGATAGATGTCGCATGCGACCATCTCCACATTCTTGCCCTGTGCCTTGAAAAAACGCGCCAGTTTGCCGCAGGCGGTGGTTTTTCCGCTACCCTGCAGACCTACCATGAGTACGACCGTCGGCGGACGTGGTGAGAAGGTGAGTTTGGTGGAAGCCGCGCCCATAAGGCTGCCCAGCTCCTCGTGGACGATCTTCACAACCTGCTGGCCGGGGGTGAGGCTCTCGAGCACATTCGCGCCCATCGCCCTTTCCTTGACCGCGGCCACGAACTGCTTGACCACCTTGAAATTGACATCTGCTTCGAGCAGGGCCAGCCGGATCTCCCGCATGGCCTTGTTGATGTCGTCCTCGCTTAAGCGTCCCTGTCCCTTGAGACCGCCCA
>JBBAAB010000148.1:0-4511 GCA_041658445.1 Thermoleophilia bacterium | reverse complement strand
AAGTCCACCACGGCAGCCGCCATGACCGCCCGGGGCTACAGGATCCTCTGCGACGACGTGATCCCCATAGCGGCCGGACCGCGCGTCCTGCCGGGCATTCCCCTTCCCAAGCTCCTTCCGGACGCCTACGAGAGGCTCATCGGCGATCCCGAGGACGCCGCCCACCTTTTCGACGGGGCGGGCAAGTATCACGCGAGCCTTCCTGCCGGCACCGAGGCGGCGGCCTTGAAGATGATCTTCCTCCTCGAACCATCGGAGGAAGCCGCCCTGCGCGTCGAACCGGTGAAGGGCGGGGCGAAAATCCGCGCCATCCTCGAGAATGCCATCTCCCTCGAAGGCCTGGACGATCCGATGCTCCTCTTCTCGCGCGCCTCGGAACGGCTGGCGTCGATCCCCCTCTTCAGGGTGATCCGGCCCGTTTCGGGCAACTGTCTCAATGAGCTCGTTGCTGCTATAATCGGGCTGGACAAGAAAGGGACAATGCCATGATAAAGCTGAACAACGACGTGAGAAAATGCCTGATAGACGGGGAGATGGTGCTTCTCGACAGCCGCGGGGGCTCGTATTTCGGCCTCAACGAAGTCGGCACCCGTATGCTGGAACTGGCCCTGCAGGCGCGCAACAGGGAGGAGGCGGTCGACATCCTTCTGGATGAGTTCGAAGTCGACGAGGCAACGGCACTGAAGGATTGGGATGATCTTTTCGCCGCCCTGACTTCAAAAGGACTGATCATCGCCGATGAATCATGAACCAGGCCCCGACCAGAAGTCTATCCGAGCCATCCGCCGCCATCGGTTGATGGACATTCCCTTAATCTCGATGATCTGGATCGCGCTCGCCCTCACCGATCTCAGGCTCAAGATCTTGCCATACCGCTTCAACCGGAGACTGCTTCATCCGGGAATGCCGGATACGAAGCCAAGGATCCTCGACCGTCATGAAGAGCGCAGAATACAGGCGATTTCCCTTCTTGTTGCCCGGGCGGCGTCCCATTCGTACGTATTCAACATGTCCTGCCTTCGGCGCGCGGTCGTGCTGCGCTCCATCCTGGGGCTGGCCGGCATCGATGCGGCCTTGGTCTATGGCATGCGCAGGGTATCGGGAGTGGAAGGCATCAGCGCGCACGCGTGGCTGGATGCCGGCGGGATCATCCTCGACTGTGGAGCCCCGGCGCGGGCGTTCAATGCATTCGGACAGGGGGAAGCCCGGGGAAAGCGGTAGGCTCGACTCTATCTCTGGCGGAAGGCGAGGCCGAAAGTACCGCCAGTCTGGAGGGTGCCGGGCGCTGTTTCATACTGTTCTTCGATTCGCAGATGATAGGCGCCCGGGTTGAGCTTCAGGAGAATTGGCTGGCTGGATGACGCGGTCGTGTAGTCCCTGACCGGCACACCGTCGATGTCGGGGACTACGGTGAATAAATCGTCCTCGTAGAGTGTCAGCTTTATTCTCCCGGTGTAGGCGACCAGGCTGCCCGTCGAATCGCGATCGGCAAAGGACAAGGCCAGATTCACTTTCTGGTCCAGGATCAGGCGTCCCCAGGCAGTCGTATACCCTGTCGAAGCGGGATTGAAGAGATTGTCGCTCACGCTGGCCGTTTCGAGACCGGCCGTGGCGGATTTTACCGAGAAGTCACCTGAAATCCAGGTAAAGAAGATCGCCGAACGCACTTCATACTGCATCGGCACCTGTTCGCCCGCTGTTCCATCGGCGTAAAAGCTTCGCAGGCTCAAGGTGCTGGACGCAGATATTCTCTTCTTGGTCGTCTCGTTGTCCCAGGTCCAGGCGGTGTCGGCGGAAGTGACTTCGTTCGTGTCGGTGCGATAGCGCACTGTCGTGCCGGGTTCAGGCTTCATGTAGACAACGGAGTTGGCTGGCACCATGCCCGAGCCAGGGATCACGATGAGGCGATCCGGTGTCGATGTGAAACCGGATACCCGGTCTACACCTGTGTCATCATCGTCGGGTGATTGTCCGCCAAACCAGATGACATCGGCTATCTTGGCGAAGGTAGGTCCTTCGGCTCCCATGGTAGCCGCTTCTGTAATCCAGGCGGCATTCCTGCGTCGATAGACAGATTGGGATGCCAGATTGTCAGAATCGTAGCCGCCCGCAACGAGGAGCGAGTCGCCGTCGGGGATGCAGACGGGATATGAGAGAGCTTTAGGTAAGGTGCCTTCCTGGAAGTCGCTCAGGAGACCATCGGCTCCAAGCGCGTAGGAAAAAATCCTGTTGCTCGCCCTTTTCCATGAATTGATGCCTCCGGCAATTTCGAGCCTGCCGTCCAGCACGGCAGCACCGGCACCGTACAGAACCGCCGGAAGTTTCTGGGGACTCTCGTACCATCGGCCTGTTCGTCCGGTCTCCACATAGAACCTGGCATGGACTATCGAGCTTTCCGCGCCGTTCCCGTTCTTGCCGCCGATGAGGAAAAGGCGGCCGTCGTGGATCACCCAAGCCATGTGCGAACGGGGCGTGGCAAGAGGCATGGACGAGGTTTCCCAGAATCTGGATGTACCGATTCCCAGCGTACCGTCGGTGGCGTTGATCTTTGTGGTGAAGACTGTAGCTGTGGGGCCGCTGTCGCTGTCGCCCCCGATGATATACATCATATTGCGAACCGCGAATGCCGCGCCGAAAGCCCTTCCTTCGGGCAAAGACGCTGTCTCGATCCATTCCAGCGGGGCATTCGATGAAAGGGGTTGGCCAAGCGCGTCGGTGGCCTTCGCCATCATGATGGTGGTTCGGATGTCGCCCAGGCTGTCAGTCCCGCCGATCCTGTAGATATAAGCGCCATACCTTACTATCATGGTGCCCGAACCGAGTTGTATCTCGTTCAACCCAACAAGCCCCAGCAGGGAACAGCCTCCAAGCATGGTTGCCAAGACCACCATGCTTGAGAACTGAAGAAAGCCGAATCGGCTTGAACCTGCTGTACTTGGCCTATGCATCATGTCATCCACCCGGTTTCTCTGTGGGGATCCTCGAAAACTTGCACCACTAAAGAATACAATCTAATAATAATCCTTTATCCCATTTTAACATAGAGATAAGATTTTTAGATACTTTCAAATGACGAGGGCTGCCACTTTTGAAGGCAGCCCCGAACTTTATAATGAAAAATCCAATCGTGATATCAAGGAATATATGGGAATGACCTGATCGCGCGGAATCGCAGGGAAGTGCTCTTGGCTGTGCTTACCGCTGCGCTGGAGGTCGTCGGATTCCTGGCATAGGCATTAAATTTACTGGGACTGGTATCAAAAGCTGTCGATGTCCAGTAAAGGACGTTGGTAAATCCATAGCTTGTGCTTCCGATACGGGTGTAGACTTCAGCCATCTCGAGGGTGGAGGGAAGGAACCATCCCAGGGCGGAATTCGACGCGTAGGAGTATCCGCCCGTCGTCAGGGCCCTGCACGTACCCGCGGCGCTGGTAGGGTAGCTGGCGATGATGGTGTCCGTGTTCGCCTTTCCTGTGCCGATGGCTGTTCCCACCGGGCCTATGTTCGTGTTCGTCGAGCTCGCCCATGTCTGGCCTGCGCTGGCATCTGTGGGCGAGGCTTCGTAGATCAAACCGCTCCCATCCTTGTAGATGATATAGCCACCCGCGGGACCCCAACCTGCGAGAGTGTAGCCTGAAGCCGCGGTAGAAGCCGTAATCTGGACATGGCCTTCCTGTACATCGGAAAAGCCAACATAACGATGCTTGCCGTCTATGTCGACGGCATACGCCATCATCTTGAAGTTGCTGCCGTCACCTGTAGCGTTGAAAGAACCACTCTTCCATATGTTATCCGTATCCTTGGTCATTCTGAGGGCGCCGTTCTCCGTCGTGCCAGTCATAATCGTGCCTTGAGTGTTGCCTGCCACAAGCGAGAGCGTGGCCATGCTTCTGGAAGCAGTGGTATTGAATACCTTGATATAGACGGCTGTGACGTTCGCATCCGATCCGATGGCCCTGCTTGCGGCAGGTTCGGACATCTGGACTTCGAACGATTTTGACTCTCTCGAGCCAGTCTTGTCTTGAGCATCTTCCATGTCGGTGGATAGCGTGCATCCGGCAAACGCCAGGATAATTGCCAAGCTGAACAGTAAAAACGTTTTTGTCTTCATAAGTACCTCCACACTTTTTTCATGACCCGGATTCAAGGAAGAGACACATCGAACTGGCGGGTAAGTTCCTTGATTGTCCCGAGCAACTCCAGCCTCGGTTCGGAATATGGCTTCCTTGCCGACTTCCCGGAATACGAATTCTCCCCAACTTTTGGCTCTTCTACACTTTTCATGATCGCCCCTGCAAAACTTTTGGATTTTAAATCTAGCTTCCGGACGATCCTGGTCTTTCTCGAGAGATACCAGAATCTTCCAAAAAGCAGTTTACATTTTCACTAGACAATTGTCTACACAAGACTTAGATATATTGTAAATACATTTTCGGCGCAATTCAAGTCCGCGATAAGAATAAATTCAGATTCCCGAATAAAACGTTCACCCAGCAACTTTTAACGGACAC
>JBBAAB010000147.1:0-4518 GCA_041658445.1 Thermoleophilia bacterium | reverse complement strand
CAACGTGCTGGGCTGTCCGGTGGAAGTTGAAGGAAACGATGTGCCCCTGGTGGTAGATGCCATCATCGCCGCCCGCGAGGACCTGGAGAAACTCCACGTACCCGATCCCTGGGCGGAAGGCAAGATGGAGCCGGTAAAGCAGCTGGTGGCGGCTGCGGGCGATGGGCATTTCGTCCTCGGCTCCGTGCGCTCACCCTTCGAATACGCGGCCACGGTGCGCGGCCTTATAGATTTTATGACGGATTTCTACAGGGACCCGGAGCTGGTGAGAGATCTGGTCGCCGCCTGTGTTCCCGCCACGCTGGTGGTGGGCAAGGCGCTCGTGGAGGCCGGAGTCGACGCCATCGTGATGAAAGATTCGTTTGCATCCTCCAGCATGATATCGCCAGAACACTACCAGCAGTTCGCATGGCCCGCGGAGGTCGAGGCTATCGCCGGGCTTAAGGAACTCGCGCCGGTCGTGCTGCACGTTTGCCGAAACAGCACGCCGATCCTGACCCGGATGGCCGAGACCGGCGCCGCCGTTCTGGAAATAGATTCGCCGGTCGACCTGGCCGCCGCGCGTGAAGCTGTCGGCGATAAAGTCGTGTTGAAGGGCAATATCGATGCGGCGGCGGTTATCGAAAAGGGTAGCCTTGCCGATGTGGAACAAGCCGTGCGGTTGGCCATGGAGGCGGCCAAGGCGGGAGGCAGGTTCATACTCAGCACGGGTGATTCGATTCCGGTGTCGGCTCCTGAGGAAAATGTCTCCGCGCTGGTGGAATTCGGAAGAAAATACGGAAGGTATTAGAGATGTCAGATATTCTCAAGCAGTTTCAGCAGGCGATAATCCAGGGCGACGGCGACAGGAGCGCAGAAATGGCCGAAGCGATCATTGCCGAGGGGAAAGCAACGCCCGATGAGATCTTTGATTTTTTGGCCGAAGCCATGGAAGTCGTGGGCAGCCGTTATGAAACAGGGGAATATTTCATCCCCGAGATGCTGCGTTCGGCGGAGTCGGTCGAGAAGGCGATGGGGATTCTGGAGCCCTATCTCTTCGAGCGCCGGCACGATCAGACGGGCATCATCGTCATGGGAACCGTAAAGGGTGACATCCACAATATCGGGAAAAATATCATCGTTTCGGCACTCAGGGCTTCCGGATACGAGGTGCACGATCTTGGCGTCAACATTTCCACGGACAAGTTCATCAACAAGGTCAGGGAAGTGAACGCCGACATGCTCATGCTCTCGGCATTTACGACCTCGACGAAGTCAGCGCTCATCGATATCATGGAAAGTCTGGAGAGGGAAGGGATGCGCGACCATGTCAAGGTTGTATCCGGCGGCGCTTCCCATTCCGTGGAGTTCGCCCGCGCAGTTGGAGTCGACGGGTTCGCGAAAGACGTCAAAAGCACGCTCGCGGTATGCAGGCGGCTTATGGGCGAGCAATCATGACGGCAGGCACGTCAGGGGCTGTTGCGAAGAATTGAGTGTATGGCCAACTGCGGATATTTATCCGTTTTATTGACCGGAACAGAGCTTTGGTTGTAACATAACTACAAATAGTCGGTTTTGATCCTGTTGTGTATATTTAAGGTAATTTGTGAAGGCTTGGGGTGTTGGTGGGATGGGTATTTGGCGGACTCTCCCTTTTACGCTGCTGACTGGAGTTGTAGTAGTGAAGGTATTCATTCCCCGTAAGGCTCAATCAGGATAAATGGCGCAAATCATATATGAATAACAAATCAACCTTGAAACCACTATCCAGTCAAAAAGTAGCGGGTTTATGAAAATATTGCTTATAAGTGGAGCCATCAGCGGTGAAAACCGTTATGGCAACCTTGAGGATATCGGAGCGTATCTTCCGCCTTATGGATTGATGTGCCTGGCCGCCGTCCTCGAAAAAAACCGCCACGAAGTCAAGATTCTGGACTCGGTGCGTTACAGAATGAGCAAAAAACGCATTTCCGATGAGGTCAGGAAGTTCGATCCGGGTCTTATCGGCATGTCCGTTTACTCCATCGGTGCCGACCAGGCAATCGAAACAGCGAAGCATATCAAGGGCGAGTTTGATATTCCCATCGTGGTTGGAGGCCCGCACATAATAGTCTATACGGAAGATCTCGCCCCGTATGATTATTTTGACTTCCTTGTGACGGGCGAGGGTGAAAGGACGCTTGCAGAACTGGTTGATGCTTTGGAAAACGGCGGGGAATTCAGCCGGATCAAAGGTCTTTTTTATCGTGAGGAAGGTAAAGTCATAAGAAATGAGCCCCGGCCGTATATCGAGGATCTGGATGAACTGCCATTCCCGGCGTTTCACCTGATAGACGATCTTAAAGGCTACACACCCCAGCTGCTTGTATACCGCAGAAGGCCAGTGATAACACTGGTGACCAGCAGAGGGTGTCCCTTCGAATGCATTTTCTGCAATTCCGTCTGGACGAGAAAATGGAGAGCCAATTCCGCGGAATACGTAGTTGACCTGATGGAGCACGTCATCAGGAATTTCGGCGCCCGCGAGATCAGTTTTCACGAGGATACTTTTGCGTTGAACAAGCGCCGCGTTCTCGATATTTGCCGGATGATAAAGGAGAGGAACCTGAATATCATCTGGACGGCGACCGTAAACCTGAAAACGCTCGATCAGGAAGTCATCAGGGCCATGAAGGAAGCGGGCTGCTGGCTGGTTTCAGTAGGGATCGAGAGCGGCAGCGACAAGGTCCTCAAGTTCGTCAAGAAACCAGTTGACAAGGCAACCGTGAGGCGGGTGACGGGCTGGCTGGATGAGGCGGGAATCAAGATCCGCGGTTACTTCATAATTGGTCACCTGATAGACACGGAAGAGACAATTCAGGAAACGATAGACTTTGCCAAATCTCTGCCGTTATATTCCATGAACCTGAGTGTCATGTACCTGGCTCCGGGGTCGGAAGCCCGTGAGATAGCACACGACTACGGAACTGTCAATATGGGGCTCGACCTGGGTTCGGGTTATCCCCGGGGGAATCTGAGTTTCGTGCCGGAAGGTCTGACCGAAGAGTACATCCAGCTCATGCAAAAAAAGGCTATCAGCAACTTCTTCTTTCGCCCCAGGCAGATCGGCAGACTGCTTTCAGCCATCGAGGGCCCTGAAGATGTTCGAAGATACGCTCGGATGGTCCGCGCGTTCTTCAAGCTTTCGGCAAACCGCGCCGCTATTGGTGTGCGCCGCCGGCTGGCGCACAACTGATACGCCCGGTCTTACGGTCCGTACCTGTAATGGCCTGATAATGCGTCACGGCCGCCCGGAGGCTTCCGTCCAGGATGATGTCAATCCGCCGCCCGCCCGATGCGGTAGACCGAGAACCTCTCCACTGGCGCGCCGGTGACGGTGTAGGGCAGCATCCCCCAGTAACTGCCATAGAAACCGGCGTTGGACTCGGTGCTCATGACCCGCACCGGGAAGCTCCATTCAATTTCCGTCCTGTCGACCAGCTGCATCCGGCTCGCGACGGCGCCTGCCAGCGGCCAGTCGGCGACCTCCGGCTTGACGACCAGGTCACCCTCGGCGACCTCCTCGTTGGCGGAGGTCAGGTACCGGTAGCCCTGGGATTCCATGTAGTGCCGGAACCCCCATTCGCCGATGAACCAGACGGTGCCTTCAGTTTCATAATTCTGCGACAGGTCGAGGGCGAAATCCTTGTAGCTGCTCGCCAGCCGGTAGTCGGCCGCCGAGACGGCGTTGGCGACGATGAGCGTGAGGATCAGGCAGGCGGCGATCAGGTTCCGGGCCGTTTTTTCCGACTTGATGCCGGCTTCAGCTTCGCGGAGAAGGATCAGCACCAGCGGCGCCAGGATCGGCAGCGTGTACTTGGCAGGGGTGTGGGGGAGCAGGATGCTGACGGCTGCCGTCATCACCAGCAGCCACGACCCCAGGAAGAGATAGTCCCTGTCGACCGGCAGCTTTTTGACAGCGTTCCTTATCTGTATCACCGTTTCCGAGGCTATCGCGAACAGGGCCACGCAGCCGGCGGCCATGAAGATGATGAACAGGATTGCCGACGTCAGGGTGAATCCGTCGTTGAAATGGTAGAGCCCCAGGACGATCGCTGCGCCCACGATCGGCGGCAAGGCCAGGTAACGCCGCCGTCTCAGGCACAGGAATCCGATGATGAAGAGCGGAAAGACGGAGGCGCCGCCGAACTGCACCAGCACGCCCTCCACCCGCTTGAAAACATTTGCTTCCGTCAGGCTCAGGCCGCGTACGTGCGAGAAGCGCGGCAGGGTGCCATAGACCGCGAGGCTCGCCAGCGAATGGGCGAGTATGCCGAGTATCGGCGCCGCCGCCGGCAGCGCCGTCTTCCAGCTTAGCCGGCCGTTCAGCCATGAATAAAAGAGGAAAAGCGGACAGAGCGCGAGCGCCTGGTAGCCCGTCATGACGGCGAGCATGCTGAAGATTCCCGCCAGCGCCAGCAGGCGCCAGTCATCGCGGTCGACCCCATGGATGTACGCGGCGGCCGCGGCCAGCCAGAGGGCCAGCATAGGGACATCCGC
>JBBAAB010000146.1:0-4537 GCA_041658445.1 Thermoleophilia bacterium | reverse complement strand
GCGGTAAGGCACGAAAGGCACGTGACCTTGATATCCCCATCGTTGACTATGCAACCTACTTTAAGATGCTTGACTCGTTTTCGTGCTAGCGTCCTACTTAACCAGTGCATCCAGATGACTCACTTCTTTCGCAGCTGATGCGCAGCGTTATCCCGCGTGCAATTCCCCCCTTCCTCCGATAAAATTCCCCCATGCCAGAAACGCCCAAGCAGCCAAGCCTTCCCACCCGTGAGCGAGTCTTCTCGGGAATGCGGCCCACCGGCCGTCTGCATCTTGGCCACCTGCTCGGCGCCCTCCCCAACTGGGTAAGTCTCCAGAATGATTACGACTGCTTCTACTGCGTCGCCGACCTGCATGCGCTGACCACCCGCTATGACAACGTCGCTGGCATGAAGCAGGACGGCATCGAGATGGTCGCCGACTGGATCGCCGCCGGCATCGACCCGGAGCGCAGCGTCATCTTCCGCCAGTCCGAGGTCAAGGAGCACAGCGAGCTGGCCCTGCTGCTGGGCATGCTGGTGCCGGTCTCGTGGCTGACGCGGGTGCCATCCTATAAAGAGATGGTCACCGAGCTGGGCGAGCGTGTCGCCACACTCGGCTTCCTCGGGTACCCGGTTCTTCAGACCGCCGACATCATCCTTTACAAGGCCGGGCGCGTGCCCGTGGGTGAAGACCAGCTGGCGCATCTGGAGCTGGCACGCGAGATCGTGCGGCGTTTCAACGGACTCTACGGACCGGTCTTCCCGGAACCTAAGGCGCTGCTCACCCAGACGCCGCGTCTGCTGGGGCTCGACGGGCGCAAGATGAGCAAGTCTTACGGCAACACGATCGATATCGCGGAAGATCCCGAATCCATCCGCAAGAAGATCTCTTCCATGTTCACCGATCCGGCGCGTCAGCGGCTGAAAGACCCCGGCCATCCGGAGAAGTGCAACGTCTTTTCCTATCACCAGTTCTTCGAGGCGCCCGAGGCCGAGCTTGACGAGATCGACACCGGCTGCCGCGCCGCCACCATCGGCTGCACGGAATGCAAGGGCAGGCTGGCCGACCGCATCATGGCGCGGCTCGATCCCATCCGCGAGAAGCGCGAGGCGCTGCTCGCCGAACCCGGGCGTATGGAAGCGATCCTGGAAGACGGCCGTGCACGGGCTCAGGTTGTGGCCACCGAAGTATTGGATGAAGCATGCAAGGCGATTGGCATAGAGTGACCTGTCACGCGGCCGCGAACAAGTATTTACAGGATCGCGGTTTTTATACCCAGGTGGCAGCATGAGTTACATCGGGCAAAGGGAGATAGCAGAATGCCGGCTAAGCGGATAAAAGGGAACAGGACGTAATGGGCCACGAATGGGACCTCGAGTTTCTCGACCTCGACCTGGAAGTTTTCCAGGGGCCGTTCGACCTGCTGCTGACGCTCATCCTCAAGGAAGAGATCAGCATCTTCGAAGTCTCTCTCTCCGACATCGTAATCTCATACCTGCAGAAACTGGAGGCCGAGGAGGAGCTCGATCTCGAAGCCGCCAGCGAGTTTCTCATCCTCATGAGCGCGCTGCTGGAGATCAAGTCGGCGCAGCTGCTTCCCAAGCCCGAGGAGCTCGACCTGGAGGAGTTGACGCCGGAAGAGGCCCGCGAGGAGCTGGTCATCCGGCTCATCACTTACAGGAAGTTCAAGGAAGCGGCGGCATGGCTCAGGGCACATTACGACGTCACGCGTCACTGGCACTATCGCGCCGCGCCGCTTCCGAAGATCGTCACCCGGACGGCGGAGGAAGAGGTTCCCCACAAGTACGATCCCGGCAGGTTGACCGACGCGCTGCGCGTGTTACTCGCCGAGCCGCCCCAGATAAAGACGGATCACATGGCCCGTGTCACCGCTAATGTCTGGGAGCAGATGAAAGCTATTCGCACGGCCGTGTGTCACCAGGCGAAGGTCTCGTTTGAGGATATCGTGGGCGACGCCGACCGCGTCACACAGGCGGTCACGTTTTTCGCTTTGCTGGAGATGTTTAACTCGGGCGAGCTGGAGATCGAACAGGAGCGTTTGTTCGGGCAGATACTTATTTATGAGGCGCAGAAGAATAAAAAGATGATCGCTTGAGGCCGGAACGGGATGTTTCCGCTTCCACTGAGGTCTTCGACAGACGTTCCAGCGGAAACATCCCGTTCCGGCTGGTTAAAAAAACCGGTGGAAATGAGTGTGTGTCACTAAGTTCAGGGGTCATCATTCGAGAAGCGAATGGTTGTGGAGGTCAGTATGGAAAATAATGAAGAGGAAAATTTGAACCAGGAACCTGAGGACAACGGTCAGGACACGAGTCAGGACATGAGTCAGTCTGATGACAATATTCAGTCTGAGGCTGAGACATTCGAGGCAGAAGCCTCCGCTTCTGAAACCCTCGCGGCGGAGGGCCCCGAAAGTGAAATTCCCGAGGATGAAGCGCCCGAAGACCTGACTCCCGCCGGGAATATCGACACCGAAACCCTCGGCACCGAAACCCACGAGACGGAGATCGACGATCCGGCGCGGCGGGCTCCCGGGCGTGACATTCATGACATTGCCCGTGATATCGAAGCAGTGCTGTTTATCTCATCCGAACCGGTGACGCTCGAGGTGCTGGCGGAAGTGGCGGGTGTTGACGGTGAGGGACTCGCCCACGCGGTCGAGGCGGTGCGCGAGAAGTATTCAGATCCCGATGGCGGCATAATGTTTTCGGAGCTGGCGGGCGGTTACACGTTCCGCACCGGAGACCTGGCCCGCGCGGCGGTCGAGAATTTCTGCCGCCGCCCCATCGATTATACGCTGTCTCCCGCGGCCATGGAGACGATTGCCATTATCGCCTACCTTCAACCCATCACCCGTCCGGAGATCGCCCGCATCAGGGGGGTCGGCGCCGACACCGTCGTTGCAAACCTTCTCGACAAGGGCCTCGTGGAAGAGGCCGGACGCCACAAGCAGACGGGCGCGGTCAGATATCGCACGACTTCCGATTTTGAAAAACTTTTCGGCCTTTCCGGTCTGTCGGCGATGCCGTCCCTGGACGGGTTCGAGGCAACGGCTCAGGATGTCGAGGAGCTGCGGGAGAAGCTGCATCTGGCGGCTGAAAAGCGGCAATAGAAACGAGCTTTATTTTGGGGCATTCAGGAGAAGCGGTCGGAGGCGAACGCTTGCAGAAGTATCTGGCGCGGGCTGGTATCGCGTCGCGACGCAAATGTGAGGAGCTGATTCTCGATGGCCGGGTGAAGGTCAACGGCGCCATCGTCAGCGAGCTGGGCGCACGCGTTTTTCCGGGTGACGAAGTTGTCCTGGACGGGGCGCCGGTGTTGCCCGAGTCCCTGGAGTACTATCTTTTGAACAAGCCGGCCGGAGTAATCAGCGCCGCCAGCGACGAGCGGTATGAAACAGTCATGAGTCTGGTTCCCGCCAACGTTCGGCTCTTTCCCGTCGGACGGCTGGACAAGGACACGACGGGTCTGCTCCTGCTCACCAATGACGGTCCCATGGCTAACGGCCTGATGCATCCCCGCTTCGAGATTGATAAAGTATATCGAGTCGAAGTGCGCGGCGAAGTATCCCCGGCGGCACTCGGCATTTTGCGCAGCGGAGTGGATCTTGAGGATGGCATGACATCTCCGGCCGAAGTAGAGGTAACAGGCAGGAACAGGAATGGCGACATTCTCAGGGTCACGATCCACGAAGGCCGTAAGCGCCAGGTGCGCAGGATGATGGAGGCCGCAGGCTATCCTGTAGTGAAACTGCACCGGGGAGAATATGGAATCTTGACTGACGAAGATCTTGAGCCTGGTGATTTCAGACTTTTGACCGGAGAGGAAATAAAAGCGTTGAAAAAACTGGCATCTGGAGGATCAGAATGAAAGAGGGCGACTGGCGACTGGCGGCTGTCCGCGGCGCGACCACCGTTGAGGCCGATACGGCCGATCAGATCAGGGAAAGGACCGCCGAGGTCCTCGAGTCGATTATGGAACGCAACGGAATCGGTCCGGACTATATCGTGAGCATAATATTCACGGCTACGCCAGACCTGGTATCGGAATTTCCGGCGGTTGCGGCTCGCGGTATGGGGTTATCGGATGTGCCGTTGCTCTGTTCCCAGGAGATTCCGGTGACGGGTAGCGTTAAGAAATGCATCCGGGTGCTAGTGCACTTTTATTCAACGCGCAAAAACGGACGCCGTGATGTGGATATCCGGCATGTCTATCTTCATGGCGCGAAGCAGCTGCGGACGGACCTGCCGGAATAAAGCGGTCTTGTTCTGCTCGCCGGGTTGTTAATTGTTATTACCGGATATCGAAGGTAAAAAATGAAATTCGTCTCTCAGCTGGAAAACATCACACCCTATGTTGCTGGCACGCCCATCGAGGTCGTGGCGAAGCGTTACGGTCTCGAGCGGGTCATCAAGCTCGCCTCCAACGAATCGCCGCTGCCGCCGTTCCCCGAGGTGCTCGACGTCATCACGGAGAAATTCCCGGACCTCAACCGCTATCCCGACTCTGAGTGCCGTGACCTGCGTGCGGCGCT
>JBBAAB010000145.1:0-4551 GCA_041658445.1 Thermoleophilia bacterium | reverse complement strand
AACGACCAGTTGCGGGTCGTTCGCCGGCGCGAAGCCGATGAACGAGCCGATGTAATTCTCGTCAGAGTATCCCGAGCCGTCAGGCATCGGTTTCTGGGCGGTGCCTGTCTTGCCGGCCACATGGTAGCCCTTTATCTGTGCCAGAGGCGCGCCGCCTTCCTCCACTACCTGCGTCAGATAGGTCGTCAGCTGTTTCGATGTCTGCTCGCTGATGATGCGTAGTCCTTCCGGCTGTTGCTGCTCCTCTTCACCAATGCGGCTGACCAGGTGGGGTTTCATGAGCACACCGCCATTGGCGATGATCGAATACGCGGAGGTCATCTGTATCGCGGTCACTGAGACGCCCTGCCCGATGGGCACATTGCCGATCGTCGAGCCCGACCACAATTCGGGCGGAACCACAATACCCTGGGCTTCACCCGGATAATCGATGCCGGTGGGAGCGCCAAAACCAAAGCGGTTGATCCAGCTGTCGAGCTTCTCTTCCCCGACCCGCATGCCTACGGTCACGGCGCCGACATTGCTGGAGTGAATTAGTATCTGGCTCAAATCCCAGCTTACTTCACCGCGATCGACGGCGTCCTTGATCGTCCTGCCGCCCAGCTCGAGCGTGGAGGGAAGATAGAGGCTCTGGCCGGGGACTACCGCTTTTTCCTCGAGCCCCGCGGCCGCGGTCACTGATTTGAAGACCGAGCCGGGTTCGTAACTATCGGTGACCACACGGTTGCGTCTCTGGTCTTCAGTCAGACTGTCGAACCTGTTGGCGTCCACTGTCGGGACGTTGACCATGGCGTAGACCTCGCCGGTCTTCGGATTCATGACTACGGCACAAGCCCCTTTGGCCGACCACTGCTTGACGGTTTCGGAAAGCACCTTTTCCGTCTCGAACTGGATCGCCTGGTCTACCGTCAGCCAGACGTCCGTGCCACGGGTGCCTTCCTCCAGGCTGAGCATCTCGATCTGCTTGCCGCCGGCGTCCGTGATCACCCGCTGGCGTCCGCCGACCCCGGAGAGGACATCGTCCAGCTGCAGTTCAAGGCCCGCCAGCCCGCGGTTATCCATGCCCGCAAAACCGATGACCTGGGCAGCCACCTGATTCTGTGGATATTTGCGCTTTTCTTCCGAGAGGAAACCGATGCCCGCGATCTGACGTTTCTCGATCTCTTCCGCCAGTCTGGCATCGACCCGCCTGGCCAGGTAGACGAAGCCCGAGTTGCGGTCGGAAAGTTTTTCCAGTATGGCGTTGGGATCCTGCTTTAAAGTCTCTCCGATGAACTTCGAGGTCCCGAGGGGGTCTTCGATCAGATAGGGCGTCGCGTAGATCGTCCTGGTTTCCTCTCCGACGGCCAGCTCGTTGCCGCCACGGTCGAAGATTGTGCCCCGGCGGGCGGGCGGATCAAACTGCTGGACATGCTGCTGCGCCGCCTGTTGGGATAAATCGCTTGCCTTGACCGTCTGGAGGAATACAGCACGTACGGAGACGGCGAAAAAAATCATGATGAAGCAGAGGAGAGTCCACCGGATGCGTCTGTCTGGGTTGCCGAGCGCCGGCACCTAAGGGGCCGCCGTCCTTCCGCCACCGGCACCGAAAGTATCGAGGTTGGCATAATTCTGCCTAGCCTCAGACGGGCCGATGTAAACGTACTGAACCTTCTCGGGAGAAACCATGCCCAGCGATTGGGTGGCGATCTGCTCAATCCTTTCAGGTGAGCTCAGACCGGCGACCTCACTGGAAAGCCTGGCGTTGTCCGCCGAAAGCGTGTTCTTCTCCCGGATGAGTTCGTTGAATTCCATGTTCTTCTTGAGGATGCTCACGTGTACGGCAACGAGGCCGAGCAGGCAGATGGCCACCGCCGAGAGCCAGATACCGACATGCATGGTGCCACTGGCGGAGACGGAGACTCGCCGCCGCCCGGGCGCCCTCTGACGCGCCGGCTTCGAGTCGCGCTCAAACTTGCGCGTTATCTCGGTGAAACCCCAGTCCTGTTGTGCCGTTCTGGCCATTTTCCTCTCTTAACCGAGTTTCTCCGCGACCCTCAGCTTCGCTGCCTGGGAGCGCTGGTTTTCATCGATTTCTTCGTCCGACGGCGAGATCGGCCGCCGGTTGACTATGCGTACCTCGGCCTGCGCTTTGCAGACACACTTGGGCAGATCGGGCGGACAGGTGCACTTGCCTACCCGCGCGGCGAAAAACTGCTTGACGATCCGGTCCTCCAGCGAATGGAAGCTGATGACCGCCAGTCTGCCGCCGGGAGCCAAAAGGTTGAGCGCGTTCTCCAGGCCTCTCTCCAGCGATCCCAGCTCGTCGTTGACCGCTATCCTCAGGGCCTGGAAGACCCGGCGCGCGGGATGTCCGGCGCCGAAGCGGGCGGGAGTCGGGATTGCGGCCTTGACCACGTCCACCAACTGCAGCGTCGACTCAAAGGGTTTCTTGTCGCGCTCGTTACAGATGCGCTTGGCTATCTGCCGCGCGTAGCGCTCCTCCCCGTATGCCTTGAAGATGTAAGCGAGTTCCTTGTATGGAAGCTCGTTTACCATGTCCCTGGCGGTCGTGCGGTTGTTCGGATCCATGCGCATGTCCAGGGGGGCGTTGTAACTGTAGGAGAAACCCCTCTCCGGCCGATCCAGTTGCATGGAAGAGACGCCCAGGTCCATGTAGATCAGGTCCGCCTCGAAATCTTTTTCGTCCAGCTGCTCGAGGGCGTCGGCAAAGTTGCCCTGCAGGAACCGGCAGCGAAAAGGCTGGTACTGTGAGTAGAGGTCAAAGTAGCGCTTGGCCACCGGATCGCGGTCGATGCCGATGAAGAGCGCGCTTTTGCCAAGCTCTCCGGAAATCTTGCGTGCGTGACCGCCGGCGCCAAAAGTGCAGTCGATGATCGTGTCATCCGGCTGCGGGTCCAGAAGATCCAGCAGCTCCGAAGCCAGAACCGGCACGTGCGCCCCGTTTGCTGCAATCCCTCGTATGCTGTTATTTAACTGCATACTTCCCTTCTCCCTTATTTGGTGGAGAGGCCCGGAGATCCCGCCTGTCTACTCCTCCTCCGCCTCCCGTTTTTTATAGGCCGCCCGATGGGCTTCCCATTTCTTCCGGTCCCAGATCTCGAACCAGTCGTTTACGCCCTTGAAGATTACTTCCTTCCCTATCCCCGCGGCGTCGAGGTGATAGGCGGACAGGCTGATCCGTCCCTGCTTGTCCAGCTGACTTTCGTCAGCCGAGCCATAGAGCATGCGGCGGACGTCACGGTTGTGCCGGCTATCGATCGAGCTCATGCCTGATAACTCCTGTTTGATGAACCGCTCCCACTCAGCTGCCGGGTAAACCGCCAGGCAACCCTCGAAATATTCCGTGACCACGACCTTGCCGTCAGATATCTGCTGGCGAAACTTTGCAGGAATCGCCACCCGGTTCTTCGAATCTAATGAGTGTTGAAAGTGTCCCCAAAACCTGAAAGCTGGCATGTAGTTCCTTAGACGGTCTGAATTTCGTTCCCCACCTTATACCACTTTTCACCACCGAGCAAGCATTTTCATGCAAATAAATAGTGGGTTTCCCCGAAATTTCACAAGAATTTACCCTTTATGTTGCAGATTACGTTGCAAAATGGATCTATAGAACGCGCCGATTGCGAAAACAGGGTTTTTACGGTTCCGGGATTTAAGCGTCAGAACTGGTATTTCGGGCGTGTTTAGATTCAGGGGGTTCGTTCAGCGATCAGGATTATGGGGTGTTGTGGGGCGGTATGGATGACATATCACATGTCATCCCGGCATTTCGATTCGTCCGGACATAAACTCCAGCGCTGATCCGGGACTATCGCAGTTGGTTACTCAAGAGGAATCTCACCCGTTGCATGCGGATTGCTGCTGCCACTGCTGCTGCCTGGGGATGACCCGGCCGACTGCTCCTGTAAGAGCTGCCCTGCCATGACGCCTATCTGGGTCGAGGGATTAATATCATAAGCTTTCTGCCACCAGGTTTTCGCCTCGTCGCGTTTGTTCTGATTAGCCAGGACATTGCCTTTCAGAACCATAAGCGTCTGGTTGTTGGGATCGAGCGCGAGCCCCTTGTCGATCTCCCTGTTGGCAAGGTCAACCATGCCCAACATGGAATAGGCCTCACCCGTGCCGGCGAAGAAAGACGGATCGTTGGGATTCAGCGCCGCGGCTTTCTCATATTGATCCTTGGCTTCCTTATACTTGCCGGTCTGCATGTAGAAGTTACCGAAACTGCCCAGCACAAAAGTATCATTGGGGTTTTCCTGTATAAGACTCTGGTATGTTTCGATAAAGGGCGTGTAATCGATGGACTCGTAGGACGCCAGCTGATCAGCCGAGTGAGCTGATCCGCTATTGCTGCTGTCATCGCTCCCGAAGATATTTGGAAGGATAAAAACAGCGAGGACCACCAGGGCGGCCGCCGCGATAATGGCCCAGTAATAGCCTTTGATTTTCAAGAACACACCTCCGGAAGGGAAAAACCATTCCCGAATATTATACCTGATAATCGCATGTGAACGGCAAGAAGCGCGGTTAACCTGTGTTAAGAAGGTT
>JBBAAB010000144.1:0-4603 GCA_041658445.1 Thermoleophilia bacterium | reverse complement strand
GCTTACCATCAAGGGGCGCCCCACCGACACTGTTGAGCTGCAGGCGACATCGGCCGTGGGACAAGGGCAGCTATATCACCGCTACACTGAGCTTTTCGGCAGGGCCGGAGTCACCACCGCCCAGGTCCTGCTGACTTCCTATGACATCGCCGCCCGCAGCCAGTACCTTAACGCGCGAAACACCCTGCTGAAGCTGCTGGACTGGGGCATCGTACCGATCATCAACGAGAACGATACGACCTCGGCCGACGAGATCCGCTATGGCGACAACGACTTCCTGGCTGCCCAGGTCGCCATTCTTGTAAAAGCGGACCTGCTGATGTTGCTCACCGATACGGACGGGTTATATACTAGTGACCCTTCCACCGATCCCGGCGCCAGGCTTGTCGAAGAGGTCACCGACTGTTCGCTGCTGGACCGGATCGATGCTGGCGGCACAGGCAGCGCCATCGGGTCGGGCGGGATGAAGAGCAAGATCGTTGCGGCCGAGATGGCGACCACCGCCAATATCGAGGTTGTCATCGCCAACGGCTCCCGGCCCGGGGTGATCACTGCGATAGCCGCCGGTGAGAAGGTGGGAACCCGCTTTTGCCCCCTCGTATCATCGATGAGCAGCTTCAAGCTCTGGCTGAAATATGGACGTCCCAGCGCCGGCGCCATCGTCGTGGATGAGGGTGCGGCCAACGCTCTGAAGCGTCGCGGCAAGAGCCTGCTGCCCGCCGGCATAGTCAGGGTGGAAGGTCATTTCGCCGCAGGTGAAGCTCTGGATGTGTTCTATCGCAAGGCCGGACGTCATCTCGTCGGCAAGGGAATAACCAGCTATTCTTCCGAGGAGCTGAGACGCATCAAGGGGATGAGAAGCCAGCAGGTGATAAAACTGATGCCCCAGGCGGAAGAAGAGGTGATCCACCGGGACTATTTCGTTCTGGCGGAGTAAAGGTGAAAACCATGGAAAGTAAAAACCAGGCAAGGTGACAGCATGAAGATCAGGGAACTTTGTGAAAACGCGAAACAGGCGTCCCGGGAGCTGGCAAGCCTGCCGGCCAAAGACAAGAACCGGGCGCTGACTGAGATAGCAGCGGCCCTGGAGCGGCGTACGGGCGAGATCCTGCGTGAGAACCGCGACGATGTCAAGGAGGGCAAGGAGGCGCGCCTTTCAGACTCGTTGCTCGATCGTCTCATGCTCGACGAGGACCGGATCCGCGACATGGCCTGGAGTTTGAGGAACATCGCCTCTCTGCCGGACCCCGTGGGTGAGGTAATCGACGGCTGGCGACTTCCCAATGGCCTGGAGATCAAGAAAGTGCGAGTACCCTTCGGTGTGCTTGCGGTCATATATGAGGCGCGGCCCAACGTAACTGTAGACGCGGCCGGACTCTGTCTGAAGACGGGCAACGCGGTCATCCTGAGGGGCGGCAGCGCCTCCCTGCACTCGATCCGCATGCTCAACGAGGTTATCAACGGGGCTCTCATCGATGCCGGGCTTCCCGCCAACAGTGTTTCCCTGGTCGAATCCCGCGACCGCAGTCATTTAAAGCAGCTGCTCTCGATGAGCGAATATATCGACCTCGTAATTCCCCGGGGTGGCGAATCTTTAAAGGAATATCTCAAGAAGAACTCAAAGATACCGGTTATCTATGCCGCCGGTGGTAACTGCCACATCTTTGTCGACGCTTCAGCCGACATCGAAAAAGCGGTGAATATCGTCGTAAACGCAAAGGTACAGCGTCCCGGCGTCTGCAACGCCGCCGAGACCCTCCTGGTGCACAGGGACATCGCCGCTGATTTTATCCCGCTCATCGTGAAGGAACTGGCCAAACGCAAGGTCAAACTGCATATGGACACCGCCGGCCGCTTGTTTCTCACGGGCAGGAGCAAGGCGGAGGAGAGTGTAACGGCGGCAACTGATGTTCACTATGCCACCGAGTTCCTCGACCTGGAGATGGCGGTCAGGGTTGTTGACGGCGTGGAAGAGGCCATTGGGCATATCTCGGAGTACGGCACCGGTCATTCCGAGGCCATCGTCACCAACGACCTGGAAAGCTCCCGAAAATTTTCCGCATCGGTCGATGCCGCCTGCGTGTATATCAACGCCTCAACCAGGTTCACCGACGGGGGCGAGTTCGGCATGGGCGCCGAGATCGGGATCAGCACGCAAAAACTGCACGCGCGCGGCCCGCTGGGGCTGCGGGAGCTGACTTCGACGAAGTACGTGATTTCCGGAGACGGGCAGGTACGGGGATAGGTGCCAGGTTGTCACCCTTAAGCGAAGCGAAGGTTCACGCGCGCCGGGAGGGCCCAGCTTGAAAATCGGTATCATGGGAGGCACCTTCAACCCGATCCATATCGGGCACCTGGTCTGCGCCGAGGAGGCGCTCAACAATTACAGCCTGGAGCAAGTCATCTTCATGCCAACGGGCCGTCATCCGTGGAGCAAGCCGGCCGCGGCTGAAATCGGCGCCGAGTTCCGCTTCCTGATGACGGAAATCGCCACCAGCGACAATCCCCGCTTCGTTGTTTCCCGCTATGAGCTCGACAGGCCACAGCCGTCATATACGGTCGATACCATCCGCCATTTTCGCGAAGAAATGCCGGAGGCGGAATTATTCTTCATCACCGGCGCCGATGCCGTCCTCGAGATCCTCGAATGGAAAGATCCGGAGGAGCTTCTCAGCATGGCCACGCTGATAGCGGCCACAAGACCAGGCTATTCGCTGGACAGACTCTCCTCCGAGGTCGGCGGGTTCTTGAAGCAGAACCGTGTGAAAATCATGGAGATTCCCTCGATAGGCATATCCTCCAGCCTGATACGGGAAAGGGTCGCCAAAGGCATGTCCATAAGGTATCTCGTGCCCGAGGGAGTTCTCGGGTTCATTGTGAAAGAGAGGCTTTACCGTCAAGCATAAGCGCCATCACTCACGATACCGCTACGGTCCGGAAAAAACCGGCTACCGGAGGTCGAAGCTCGCAGCCGAACGCAATGAGCGCCGGAGGCGTAAATCCAGGTTCATCATGATCGCCGGCCTCATCCTTGCGACTATTGCCTTTGCGGTTGTCTTTGCGTTTCTGAAGTCGAGGAATCCGGGTGATCCAGATATTGTGGAACGGGAGAGCGATAACGGTTCCGGAAATATCATCGCCGTAGGCAAGGATGAAGCCGGGAAGCTGAGCCAGCTGATGGTGATAGTTCCCGAAGGACAGGCCGGCTATAGCGTTTATATAATACCGGCGCTTACCCTGGCCAACACTCCCGGTCACGGTTTCCAGAAGATGGAAAAGGCCTATGAACTGGGCGGACAGGAGCTGCTCGACCAGACGGTAGCCGACCTGCTCCAGATTCCCGTCCAGTACCACATCTCATTCAGCAGCGCTGCAGTCGAGATTACAGCCGAGCAGGCGGGCAGTATCAATATCAAAACCGATCGCCCCCTCGTGGTTAACACGGAAAACGGTCCCGTCAACCTGGCAGCCGGCGACAACATCGCCGGCGCCCGTCTGGCTCTCACCTATCTCAAGGGAGCCCTCACCGACAAGCAGTCCGGGCCACAAGTGCAGGCGCTGTTTTATCGTGGCTTGCGCGAAGCGCTTTTGTCCCGGTCTGAGGTGGACCGGCGTTCATTCGCGGCACAGCTTGCCAGGCGTCTGGAGATGGACTTGAGTGACGATGATTTTTCCGATCTCCTCGTGGCCATGACTACCCCAGGGGGGGATTTCGGCGTCTGGCCGCTTCCGGTGAAAGCCGTGGTCAACGGCGCCAACTGGTATTTCGAACCAGTCCCCGACCAGATCGACACACTCATGACCGGTTTGCCCACCGACGCCGGTTTTAACTTAGAGATACAGAATGGCACCGGAGCAGTCGGCGTCGTCGAGGCCGCGGGCACGCGTCTGACCCCGCTAAGATACAATATGACCCTGATGACCGACCCTTCGGGGGTCAACTACGATTTTACCCAGATCCGCACAGGCACCGAAGCGGTCAACGAGGGGAACCGCGTCCGCGACGTGCTGGGCAAGGGCACGCTGATCAAGGACGAATACCTGGAAAAGCGGCAGATCATTGTTATCATTGGGAAGGACCTCAGTCTGGCGGAACTTGAAAAAAGATAAAGTAACCTAAGGAGTTCATCACGCGCAGCGACCGTTTGGCTCAGGAAATAGCAAAACTCGCCGCCGGCAAAAAGGCGGAAGATACAGTTATCCTCGACATGAAGAATGTGTGCAGCTACACCGATTATTTCGTTATTACGAGCGGACGCTCATCGAGGCAGACAAAGGCCATCGGCGACGAGATCCGCATCGAGATGAAGAAAGAAGGCGAAGTCGTCCTGCGGGTTGAGGGTGAGCCAAGGGGTGACTGGATACTGATGGATTACATGCAGGTGGTAGTCCATATCTTCACCCCCGAAGCCCGGGATTTTTACCGGCTCGAGAATCTCTGGAGAGAGGCGCCAAGGGTGGAGGTCGAGGCAGAATGAATTCCCGGGAAAGAGTACTTGCAGTACTCGCCGGAGAAATTCCCGACACGGTTCCCATCGTTCCGGTCGTGGACGGCTACTATGCGCCAAAAGTCATCGGCCGCGCCAACGATGAATGTTTCCTC
>JBBAAB010000143.1:0-4607 GCA_041658445.1 Thermoleophilia bacterium | reverse complement strand
CTCGACTTCCATACGATAGACCGCCTCGGTTCCGAGCTCCGCCCAGGCCACCGGTTCTGCCACTTTTATGCATTGCGCCAGCATTGCGCCTGCGCCGCCGACGGCCGCGAGATATACCGCACCGCGCTCACGCAGGGCCGCGCTGACCTCGTCACTGCGATCTCCCTTGCCTATCAGCGCCCGCGGGCCGCGGCTCAAAAGCGCTGGCGTGTATCTGTCAACGCGCGAGCTGGTCGTCGGCCCCGCTGATCCTGTCGCCCGCCCCGGAGAAGCCGGCGTCGGGCCGACGTAATAGATGACCTGGCCCTCAAGCTCGACCGGCAGGTCCTTTCCCTGCCCGATCAGTTCGGCCATCCTGCGATGGGCGGCATCGCGCGCCGTATAAATAGTGCCCGTTATCAGTACACGGTCGCCCGCTTTCAATTCGCGGACATCGGCCTCGTCGAGCGGCGGCGTGAGTCTTTTATCCGGCATCTCTCCCATATCAGAGACTTCCACTCGCGCGCCGGGCTGAATTGCACTGGATATTCACCGCTACCGGAAAAGAAGCGATATGGCAGGGGGATTCCTCAATAGCAACTCCAAGACAGGTCACCGTGCCGCCAAAGCCGCCGGGACCGAGACCCAGCGCGTTCACCTGGTCGAGTATTCTGCTCTCAAGACCGGCAAGGTTCGGGTCGCTGTTAGCGCTTCCCGCCGGCCTGAGTAAAGCTTTCTTACTGAGCAGCGCCGCCCTGTCCATGGTTCCGCCCACGCCAATCCCTAGAAATATAGGCGGGCAGGGATTGGCGCCCGCCGCCTGCACGGTTTCCAGAATGAACCGCGTCATACCCTCGACGCCGTCGGACGGTTTGAGCATGGCAAGGCGGCTCATGTTCTCGCTGCCCGCCCCCTTGGGCAGAACCGTTAGCTTTAGTTCTTCGCCGGGAACGGACTCGATGTGCAACATGGCGGGTGTGTTGTCGCCGGTGTTGATGCGCTCAAAGATCGGGTCCCGGGCGACCGAGGCCCGCAGGTAACCTTCCCGCTGTGCCCGGGCCACTCCCGCATCGACCGCCTCCTGCAGGGAGCCACCGGTGATGTGCAGCTCCTGGCCGACCTCGGCGAAAACCACGGCCAGTCCGGTGTCCTGACAGAGGGGCACGCGCTCACGCGCGGCGATTTCGGCATTCTTTAAAAGTGTTTCCAGAACGTTGCGCCCCAGGGGTGACTCCTCGCGCTTCAAAGCGCCCTCGAGGCACGCGACAACATCGGCGGGTAATACGAAATTGGCTTCCAGATAGAGCCGGGAGACGAGGGCGGTGATTTCGCTTGCGTCCACCTTTTTCAAAATCTACTCCCTGATCCCCAGCATGGCGCGGGTCGAGGCGGCGACATCCTCAGCGGTTTTCGGTTCGCGCGCGACACCACTTTCTACCGCGGCTCCGGCGACCGCAGCCGCGACCGCCGGAGCGACCCTTGGATCGAAAGCTTCGGGGATGATGCATTCCGGTCCCAGGTCATCCTGAACCAGATCGGCGAGTGCCCGCGCGGCGGCCACTTTCATCTCCTGGTTGATTACGCTGGCTCGCACATCCAAAGTTCCCCGGAAGATGCCCGGGAAACCCAGGACGTTGTTTACCTGGTTGGGAAAATCACTGCGCCCGGTGGCGATCACTGCGGCGCCGGCGGCGCGCGCTTCGTTGGGCATGATCTCCGGATCGGGATTGGCCATAGCGAAAACGGCGGCATTGCTGCCCATGGAAGCGACCATTTCCCTGGAAACGGCATCCTTGACAGAGACACCCACAAACATATTGGCACCCTTCATCGCGGCGGCGAGATCGCCCTGTTTGTCCTCGGAGTTGGTCCACTCCGCCACGCGCTGTTTCACGGGAGTGAGGTCATCGCGATGCGCACTGACGATCCCCTTGGTGTCACACAGTACTATCCGGGTGGCGCCGACAGCGCTGAGCATCCTGGCAATGGCGATTCCCGCGGCGCCGGCACCGTTGATCACTAAATCCAGCTCTTCGAGTGGCCTTCCCGTGACGCGGCAGGAATTAATGGCCGCAGCCAGGACGACTACTGCGGTTCCGTGCTGGTCATCATGAAATACAGGGATGTCGCATTCGTCGATCAGGCGCTCTTCGACCTCAAAACAGGTTGGCGCGGAAATATCCTCGAGGTTGATGCCGCCGAACGTGGGCTCCAGCAGTTTTACGGTACGCACGATGTCGTCGGCCTCCTGGCTATCTATACAAACAGGAAAAGCATCAACAGCGCCGAACGCCTTGAAAAGCACGGACTTGCCCTCCATCACGGGCAAGGCGGCCCGGGCGCCTATGTTGCCGAGGCCCAGTACCGCCGAACCGTCGGTCACCACCGCCACCGTGTTCCAACGGCCGGTATAAACATCCAGGAGCGACGGATCCCGGGCGATCTCGCGGCAGGGTTCCGCCACTCCCGGTGTGTAAGCGATCGAAAGCGCGTGCTTGTCGGCCACGGAGACCTTGCTCTCGATCGAGAGTTTGCCCCGCCACTGAGCGTGCAGCTTAAGCGCTTCCTGCTGTATCGATGCTCTTTCTTCGTTATTCATGGGAAGTATTATATATGGCTTCGCGGTTCTGGTTCATGTAGTTGCCGTATTTTCTGTCCGGGAAGACAAAACAGACTGAAAATACTATAAAATCAGGTCCAGAATCAGCTAAATGACTTCCAGTCAGGAAAGAAACGCGTGGCGGACTCCGAAAACAGCCAGGAAAAAAGAGCGGTAAACCTCAAAATAGGCGGCATGGCACTTGAGAACGGCGTGCTGTTCCAGACTGACCAGCACTGGGCCATGGCGGTCCGCGGTCTTTCGGGTGATATTGAGATCTCTTCGGGAAAAAAGACGACGATCCCCGGTTCCACCCGCATCCGGCGTATCCCGATGCTGCGAGGGCTGGTGGCGCTTGCTGAATCCGGCCTGGTGATCCCCAACGCATACTCCCACGGTGGCCGGCTGCCGTTGCCGACGCGGTCGCCCCAGATGCTTGCATCCATGATCGTCAGTGTTCTCGGTACGATGATCGTTAAGAATCCCAAGCGCAAGCTGCCGCCGCTGCTCGAAGAGCTGGCGGTATCGGCGCTGGCGCTTGTGCCTTCGCTTGTGGCGCTACGGAAATCAGAGGCCACCGAGTATCACGCAGCAGAACACAAGTCAATCAACGCCTGGGAGTCGTCCGGCGGGCTCGACGAACTCAAGGCGGAGAAGGCGGCCGCGGAACACGCCCGCTGCGGCTCCAACATAATGGGGCCCGCGCTCGCGATGATGACCATCGGCAACACATTGACGCGGCGCTGGCTGGGAAGCCGGCGCGGCAACATATCGCGCCTGGGTGTGGGCGTCCTCAGCCTCTCGGGAGCCATCGAAATGGTGCAATGGGCCGCGCGCAATCCGCGCAGCCTCTTTTCGAGAGCCCTGACTCTCCCGGGCGGCGAACTGCAGCATCTGGTTACCACATCCGAGCCGAGCCACGACCAGATGGAAGTGGGCCTGGCGGCTCTAAGAGAGTTGTTAAGACTTGAAGGCGCCCTGTAAACGGCGTCGCGAAGCCGTGAAACCCGCCTGAGATAGCGTTTTTTCACTGAATAATCCCAGTTTTTTCCCTGAGGATATTTTTTTCCGCATCCGGGTACTCTTATATTATCCCCTGCTGGATGACCCAACCTAAGGTGGTGCGGAAAGATGGTTTCAACGATAGAACTCGCTTCCTTGCGAGGCTTCACCAGCTCCGACCGGCACCCGGTCGTGAGCCTCTACCTGAATGTGAACGGCGCCCACTTCCCCACACGCGCCGACTACGAAACAGAGTTCAGTATCCTTGTCAACAACGCGAGAAAGGCAGCCGCGGGCGACCTGAATCTGACCCGCGACCAGGAAAGCGGACTCGACAACGACCTGCGCGCCATCAGCGAGTACCTGACTCTGGAGTTCAAGAGGAACGGCGAACGCGGACTGGTGGTCTATTCATGCAAAGCCGAAGATCTCTGGGAGATAATCCCGATGCGGGTGCCGATCGAGAACCGGCTCTTCGTGGACTTCAAGCCACAGGTCGCTCCCCTGATGGAGATCCTCTCCGGTTACGAGCGTGTCTGCGTACTGGTGACCAACAAGAAAACGGCGAGGATCTTTCAGGTATACGCCGGAGAGATCGCCGAGCAGTCCGGAATAGTGGATGCTGTCTTAAAGCACCACACCCAGGGCGGTTGGGAACAGGCGAAGCTGCAGCGTCGACATGACCATCAGGTGCGCAACCATCTGAAACACGCCGCCGACGCGACCCTCGATTTCTTCAAGCGGGAGCGCTTCGACCGGATCGCGATTGGTATCTCGGACGAGCTGTGGCCTGAGCTGGAAAAGGTTTTGCATCCATATCTTCGTGAGCGCCTGGAAGGCCGGTTCCCCGTTGACATCAACGCCACCGCGGACGAGATATTGGCCAAGGTATCACTTATCGAGGATTCGCACAGGAGCGAGGATCAGGAATCGATGCTCGAATCACTCGGCCCCGAGCTGGACGCGGGCAAGGTTTTCGTGGGAGGGCTCGATGACGTGCTCCAGATGCTGAACCAGCGACGCGTCG
>JBBAAB010000142.1:0-4611 GCA_041658445.1 Thermoleophilia bacterium | reverse complement strand
TCGAGTTCCTGGTCGTCCAGGATATATTTCTGACGGAAACCGCCAAATACGCGGACGTGGTTCTACCGGCCGCTTGTTACGCGGAAAAAGACGGCACCTTCACCAACACCGAGCGCCGGGTCCAGAGGGTGCGAAAAGCGGTCGAGGCTCCCGGCGAGGCCCGTGCCGACTGGCAGATCATCCGCGACCTTTCCGGCCGCATGGGCTATGAGATGAATTATGCCTCTCCGGAGGATATCTTCGAGGAAGTCAGGAACCTGACGCCTGCATATGCCGGCATGACCTATGACCGGCTGGACATCGCCGGCCTGCAATGGCCGTGCCCGGATATCCATCATCCCGGCACGCCGTACCTGCACGAGGGGACTTTCCCCAGGGGCAGGGGGCTGCTGCAGGGAATCGAGTACGAAGCACCGGCCGAGCTCACCAGCGAGGAGTACCCGATCCTGCTGACCACCGGCCGCATGCTCTACCATTACAATGTTTCGACCAGGAAATCCGGAACCCTCGAAGCAATGGCGCCACATGAGCTGGCGGAGATAAATCCCGCGGACGCTGACGCCATCGGCTTGTCCGAGGGGGAGGAAATGAGAGTCTCTTCCCGCCGGGGCTCAGTGGTGACCCGTGTGAAACTGACCGACCGGGTGCCCCCGGGGATCATCTTCATGACTTTCCACTACTGGGAGACCGCGGTGAACGAGTTGACCAATTCCGCTTTCGACCCCATATCCAAGACGGCGGAATACAAGGTCTGCGCGGTCAGGATCGAGAAATTCGAAGATGTGTGAACCAGACCAGATAACCATCCCTGTCCGCGAGGCCATCGGCCTGGTGCTCAGCCACGACATCACCGAGGTCAACGCCCGCACCCACCATAAAGGCAGCGCTTTTCGCCGCGGCCATGTCATCAGCGAAGAAGATATACCCAAGCTCCTGGACCTGGGCAAAGAGAACCTGTATGTGCTGGAAATGACCGAAGACCAGATGCACGAGGATGACGCCGTGCTGTTGCTCGCCGAAGCGCTGGCGGGAGAAAACGCCGGGTTCATGCCGGAACCGCGTGAGGGACGGATCAACATCATCGCCGGCGTGACCGGCCTGCTCAAGGTCGACGTCGAGGCGCTTATGCGGTTCAACCTGGTGGGCGAGGTTATGTGCGCCAGCCGCCATACCAACACGATCGTCCAGGCCGGAGATATCGTCGCCGGCACTCGGGCGATCCCGCTGGTCGTCGAAAAAGAACTGGTAGAGAAGGCAGTCGCCGGGGCTGATGCAGCCGGGGGGATAATCTCCGTACGGCCACTCAAGGCCGCGCGCACAGCCATTATCATCACCGGCAACGAAGTCTACACCGGCCGCATCGACGATGCTTTCGAACCGATCATCCGGGAGAAAGTTGAAGCCCTGGGCTCATCCATCGTCAGCGTGACTAAATGCCCGGACAACCTTTTGGCCATCAGGCAGGCATTGCTGGAAGCGCGCGAATCAGCCGACTTGATCGTCATGACCGGCGGCATGTCCGTCGACCCCGATGACCTGACGCCGCTGGCCGCGCGTGAGGCCGGTGCCGAAATCTCGGCCTACGGCTCAGCCGTTCTTCCGGGAGCCATGTTCATGGTCAGTTATTTCGAGGACGGTACGCCGGTGCTGGGGGTTCCCGCCTGCGGCATTCACCATCCCCGGACCATCTTCGACCTTGTATTGCCCCGAGTGCTGACCGGAGAAAAAATCAGCGGCGCCGATATCGCCCGGCTGGGCCACGGCGGCCTCTGCCTGGATTGCCCGGAGTGCGACTTCCCGGTCTGCCCCTTCGGCAAGTCCAGCTGAACCGGCGCTGAAAAAGCCGAGAGACCGAAAAGCGGAGAGACTGGCATGACCGTACTCAAAAAAACTCTCAAGGAGCATCTGGACGACGCGGCTGCTTTCCACGGTGGTGATTGCCCCGGCCAGACCTTGGGCGTGCGCCTGGCCCGTGCCGGCCTCGAGCAGATCGGTGTCGACGATCCCCTTTCCGACCGCTGGCGCAAGAACATCATGGTCTACGTCGAGATCGACCGCTGCGCCGCCGACGCCCTGATGATTGTCACCGGTTGCCGTGTCGGCAAGCGGACGCTGAAGATCGTCGACTACGGCATCATGGCCGCCACCTTCATCAACCTGAAGACGGGCAGGGCGGTGCGGGTCATCGCCAGGGAAGAGGCCCGGTCGCTGGCGCCGAAATACTCGCCGGAAGAAACAAACAAGTACGAGCAGCAACGCCAGGCCTACAGGGTGATGCCGGACGAGGAGCTGCTGAGCTTCGAGGAAGTGAAAGTGACGATCCCGCCACAGGACATGCCTGGCAGCCCAATATCGCGTGTGGTCTGCGAGAGGTGCGGCGACTCTGTGGTCGATATGCGCGAGGTGAAGATTGACGGCGTCACCCTCTGCCGCCCCTGCGCCCGGGGTGGGTATTTTACCCGCGGGGATTAGTTTCCCCAAATACTCCTGGCGATTCTTTAACCATGCACCTATTCGGTGTGTAGACGGAACTGGGGAAAGGTCAACCGTTTATTCTCTGTTGCCTGCTCATATCCTATAGCGGTCAGAATATGGTTTGTAATATATCTGTAAATAAACGCCTTGCAAATATGTCATATATGACATAACATAATCACGTGACTGAAAGCGACAAACCAATCGTGTGGTTGCACAACGTGGTCAAGACGCCGCCGTTTTCAAAGCAAGCACGGCTGGAAGCAGGTTTTTATCTGAGGATGTTACAAAAAGGCATGGGTTTGCCGATGCCGCAGTCCAGGCCGATGCCATCAATCGGCGCCAGATGTCATGAGCTAAGAATCAATGATGAAAACGTAACCTGGAGAATCATTTATCGAATCGACAAAGATGCAATCATAGTCCTGGAGGTTTTCGCCAAGAAGACCGGACAGACACCAAAGAAAGTTGTTGAAGTTTGCAAGAAACGACTATCTTTTTATGATTCATGAAGCTGGGAGATCAGATGAAAAATTCTAAAAGAAAAGATCTGGAATCAAAAGGCTGGAAGACAGGCAGCGCCCAGGATTTCCTGGGTTTGTCTGACGAAGAGCTGGCCTATATCGAACTCAAGCTGGCGCTTAGCCGGAGTTTGAAGGAGCGGCGGCAGAAGCAGACGCTCACTCAGTCGGAACTGGCAAAAATGCTGAATTCCAGCCAATCCCGGGTGGCGAAAATGGAGGCCGGGGATCCAAAGGTTTCAATCGATCTGCTGGTACGGGCACTTTTCGTATTGGGCGCGACGAAGAAGGATGTGGCCAAGAGCTTCACGATCTCAGTTGAAGGTGCTAATAGGCGACAGAAGATGGCATCCTAAACAACATTATCTGGTGCCGAAGGTGGGCATCGAACCCACACGGGGGGTGACCCCCACCGGATTTTGAGTCCGGCGCGTCTGCCGGTTCCGCCACTTTGGCAATGAAGGATGGACGTTCTCCCGATTCTACCCATTGGTTCTTGAAAAAAACGTTTTCACTTCTTTGAAGTCTGCTTTACATCATCCGGGAAAGGCCACTCTCTTATCCGCCCGAATTTGTGACTCCATAGGGTAGAATAGCGGTTGAACATGGTCACTCCACCTGAAATCATCAAACAGATCGAAGAGCTCCGCCGGGAGCTCGACCGCCACAACCACCTCTACTACGTCCTCGACCAGCCGGAGATCAGCGACGCCGGTTACGACCGGCTGTTTACCGAACTAAAACAACTCGAGGAAAAATATCCCGAGCTGCAGTCACCCGATTCACCGACCCGGCGTGTCGGCGCCGAACCGCTGGAATCTTTCACCCAGGTGCGCCACCCGCTGCCGATGCTCTCACTCGCCAACGCCCGCAACGAGCAGGAGCTGGAGGACTGGCACCACCGGGTGGACAAGCTGATCGTCGACGCCGGCCTGGAATCCGAAAGCGCCGCCTTCGTCGTCGAGCCCAAGATCGACGGGCTGGCCATCTCGCTCATCTATGAAAACGGCAGCCTGGTCCGTGGCTCTACACGCGGCAATGGTGAAATCGGCGAGGACGTCACCGCCAACCTGCGTACTATCCATGCGATTCCCCTGACGTTGCGCCTTCAGCCGGGTGAGCAGCCGCCAGCGGCACTCGAGGTGCGCGGCGAAGTCTATCTGCCGCTGGCTGCGTTCCAGCGCTATAACGAGGAACGCGCTGCCGCCGGCGAGCCAACCTTCGTCAACCCGCGTAACGCCGCCGCCGGTTCGGTTCGGCAGCTCGACCCGCGCATCGCCGCCCGGCGGCCCTTGAGCATCTGGTGTTATCAGGTGGGTTACACGGATGGGCTTGAACTCAATTCCCACTCGCAGGCGCTCGACTGGCTGACGACACATGGCTTCAAGGTCAATCCCCTGATCGAGCGCTTTGAAAATTTTGCTGACGTTATCACCGCCTGCCGTGCCTGGGAGGAACGCCGCGCCGGCCTCGATTACGACATCGACGGCGCCGTGGTCAAGGTGGACTCCTACGCCATGCACGACACCTTGGGCGTGGTCGGCCGCGACCCGCGTTGGGCAGTGGCCTACAAGTTCGCGCCCAGCACGGCGGTCACCCACCTGCTAAAAATCGG
>JBBAAB010000141.1:0-4639 GCA_041658445.1 Thermoleophilia bacterium | reverse complement strand
GGCCTGGGCTTATCGATCGTTAAGCATGTCGTGGAAAGCGCCGGCGGAGAAGTGAATGCGAACAGCAGGGAGGGCTTCGGCACCGAGCTGGTTGTGGTGTTGCCCGTTAAGACCTGAAAGACGCGGCAGTCAAACAATAGTTTTCGGCGGTTCGTTTCCACCAGTGAACTAAACCGGCCATCTCAGGACGGCGTCCGGAGTCCGGACGCCGTCCGCCTGCGCATGTCTGCCAGGCGGAGCAACAAGTCTACGTTATGTAGACCGCTGCATTGGTGCGGCGGCACTGATGCACGTAAGCGTCTTCTGTTCCGTCGGCACCGGTTACCGGCCCCTCGATCGCAATGAGAGCCCGTTCTATCTGCAAACGGGAGACGCCGGTGATATTTCCAGCCATCTCTTCGACGGATACGGGAACGTTCGGCTGACGCTTCAGACAGTTCAGCACATCGTTCCGGATCACGTCGAGACATAAGACCGTCTTCGGCGGGATAATGGTATTGATACTCAAGATCCACCTCCTTTCATCATGTTCGTTCGCGATTGCATATCTGTTGGCATCATAGCAATGTGCGCCGCGGCTGAGGTTAATAGGCGGTGAACGGAATGTGACAATGAGGTGAATGCTGCGCTGGAGTCTAGCCCAACGCCAGCGCCGTTGCCAGCATCAGGGCGAAGCCGGCGGTGAATGCGGCGGGAACGCCGTAGTCGCGCCAGTTTGTCTCATGGGCGATTGGCAGCAGATCGCTGGTGGAGATATAAACGAAGGTTCCCGCGGAGAGGCCGATTGCAAAACCGAGCACCGCCTCGCTGGCGTCCGCAAAGAAAAGTCCCACCACGGCGCCGACCACCGCCTGCAGGGCGAGGATTATCAGTACGCCCCACGCCTTTTTGCGCTTATAGCCACAGGAGAGCATAACCCCGGCTACAGAAACGCCGCTGGGAAAACTGTGGGCCAGCACGGCGAAGGCCACGACCAGGCCCAGCGATGCCCGCACCGAGCCGCTGACGGCGATTGAAAAGCCGTCCAGCATCGTGTGAAAACCGATGCCAACCAGGGCGAAGAAACCGAACGGGTGCACCTTGCATCCCTGTTCGCGGCAGGCGTGCACCATCGTTACTTTCTCAATCAGATACAGGAGGATGAAGCCGGCGCTCACTCCGATGGCGGCCGTGCTTCCCGCAAGAGCGAAGCTCTCCGGCAACATGTCGTTGACACCGGCGGAGAGAAGTACACCGGCGGAGAATGCCACCAGCAGGGAAATGCCACGTTCTCCCATCTCCCTGCTCAACAGCGGCAGGCTGCCGCCGGCGACGGTAAAGGAGGAGGCAAGCAGGGCCAGCAGCAGGGCCGTCAAAGCCGGCGCTCCCGGAACATCGAAATCAAATGACTCAATCTGTGGCGGCAGGTTTCTTTAATCATACTGGTGCGAAACCTATCAGTCCGCGATAACTTTTACTAATACGTTCCGGGTCCGCGGTCCGTCGAACTCGCAGAAGTAAATCGTCTGCCAGGTTCCCAGCACCAGCTGCCCGCCGCTGACCAGTACGGTTTCAGAGGAGCCGACCAGGCTAGTCTTGATGTGGGCGGCGGAATTTCCTTCCGCATGAGAGTAACCGTCGTTCCAGGGAATGGCCTTGTCCAGACCGGCGACCATGTCGAGTTTCACCGCGGGGTCGGCCCCTTCGTTGATTGTTACCGCAGCCGTGGTGTGAGGAACGAACACGATGCAGACACCGTCAACGACACCGCTATCACTGACTGCCTGCCTGACTTCGGCCGTTATGTCCACGAGTTCGCTGCGTGAGCCGGTTGAGACCCTGAATTCCTGCATCTCTTTCGTCCTCCAAACTCAGATTACATGTCATCCTGAGGAGCAAAGCGACGAAGGATCTGCTTTGAAGGTATTTTTATCGCTAAAAGCAGATTCTTCGGCATTCCTCGCTGCGCTCCGAGTGCCTCAGAATGACAATGTCGGACAGAAACTGAGCTAACAGGATGATCGTTTCCGGTTAGTCGCGCTGAGCTTGTCCTTAAATAAATAGCGCTACCCAATATCCGTATCCATATCAGGTGGTACCGGCGCCGGTCTTTAAAACACGATAAAGAAAAGTGTCCAAACCGCCCCCGAAAGCAGACCGACCGCGGTGCCCGCCAGAACGTCTGAGGGATAATGAACACCGACGTAGACGCGCGACCACGACATAACTAAAGCCAGTCCATAAAAGAGGGGTGCCAATGAAGGTTCGATGTATGTAAGGATCGTCGCCGCGGCAAAAGACATCGCTGCATGCGACGAAGGGAACGATTTGCTGGATGGAACGCCTACGAGCGGCTTTAAAGCCGGATCATCGGAAGCCGGCCGTTCGCGTCTGAGTGATTCCTTTAAAATGGAATTGAACACCAGTGTGGAAAAGACCACCACGGGGACGGAGACGATCATGGGCCTGCCGTGTTCGGAGCCGGTTAACCAGTAGCCCAGCGCAAAAACCGTCGCCAGCGCCACCCAGAATATGCCCCAGTTGCCGGTTTTGGAAAACAGGGATATCGCGATTTCCAGCGGGCGCGAGTGACACTTCGTCCTGAAGGCGCGGTAAACGCGGTAATCGAGGCCTCCGCTCTTGTCAGCCCCGGTCTGCGACAGGTTCATATTGATTTCACTTTCAGGTTTTGAGTTCAAAACGCTTCCACTTCCGGTTGGTAGATTTCAAAAGAGATACCCTCTGAGATTAGCACTTTTCGGACGTCTTTGACGTCAACCGCCATCACCTCGATGGCCAGCCCGCACAGCGAAGTCATCGTGCCCGGAGGCCGCGGGACGACTTCGCACCAGAAACCAGCGTCGATTATCAGCTGCTCAGCCGCCATGGCCGCATGGGTGTTGTCGAACAGAAAAATAGTTCTTCCGCCGGGGGCTGGCGCCGATGGGTTGTCGCGGGTGGGCGTCACTTATGCTCTAAAGGGCACGAAAGCTCATCAGGCTGCCCGGAGTTATCTGGAACACTCTCGCGGCGTCACCCTGGTTGACGGCAAAAGAGATCTGTTTGTAGGAATCCTCATAAACGAGGATATTTTCCTGGGCGACGTCGGCGAAAGACTGGACGAAAGGAACCTCCCAGCGCTCATCGCCGTGTATAACCTCGACGTTTTTCCCCAGACCGGCGCCGACGCTTTCAAGCTCCCCCCTGGTCAGGTTGAGCTGCACGTTGCCGAAGCGGTCGGTGTAGACAACCGTGGCTGTTATACCGCCGTCCGCCATCAGGGGTTCCGGTAGTGTGACACGCTCGAGGGTATCGACATCGACCGGCGCTCCCAGCTTATCGATTGCCACGCCCCGCGCAAGGTGAGCCGCCGCCGGGGAAAACAGGTCGCGGCCTTCAAAGGTCTTGCACACTTCAGGCAGACTGTAGGTAGAACAGGCCAGCTCCACCGCCTGGTCGGCTCCGCCGAGGGCGTCGGCCGCCAGCGAAAGCAGTCCGTTATTGGGCCCCACGAGGTAGCGGTCCTGGACCGTACGGATGGCCAGCGGCTTGCGATCGCCGCCGACACCGGGATCGATCACGCCCAGGATGACGCTTTCCGGCATATAGGGAATCGTGTTCCTTAAGATTATGGCCCCCTCGAGGATATGGTGGCGCGTGACCTCATGGGTAAGGTCGACTATCTGCACCTCAGGCGCGATCTTCTTGATGACCCCGTGGCAGGTGCCCACGAAATCGTCGGTGAGGCCGAAGTCGCTTAAAAAGGTTATGAATTTATGCTCTGTCATGACGGTCCCCCGATTGTCATCCTGAGGCGCTCATCGCCGAAGGATCTCAACTAAACTGATCCAGCGTTCGCGCCACCCCGCAAGTATATCAAATCAAATCTTTCCACTTTCCCCACAATCTAATCACCGGCAATCGTTTTTGCCATCCGCTTCAGGTGATAGACTTGCTTCCGGTATCTGTAAATAAAGGAGAAACTTTAGTGCCCGCGTCCATCATCGAGCTGGAAAAAAGACTCTGGGGCGTCGCCGACGAGCTGAGGGCCAACTCCCCCTTAAGCTCCTGGGAATACTCGGTGCCGGTGCTCGGTCTCATCTTCCTTCGTTACGCCGACTCCAAATTCACCCATGCAGAAGAAGAACTGAAGGCAAAAGCCGGCAAGGGCTCGCGCCGCAAGATCGGCAAGGACGATTACAAGGCGCGTGGCGTCCTCTTCCTGCCAGAGGCGGCCCGCTTCGAAACCCTGCTCAACCTCCCCGAAGGCGCCGACATCGGCGAGGCGATCAACGCAGCAATGGAGGCCATCGAGTCCCAGAACGAAGACCTCAAGGGCACCCTCCCCCGCAACTACGGCCGCTTGAGCAACGACCTGCTCGTTACCCTGCTCAAGACCTTCAACTCCATCCCCATGGACATCGAGGGCGACGCCTTCGGCAAGATCTACGAGTACTTCCTGGGCGAGTTCGCCATGAGCGAGGGCAAAAAGGGCGGCGAGTTCTTCACCCCGACCGCGATCGTGAAGCTGATCGTCGAGGTCATCGAGCCCTTCCACGGGCGCATCTTCGACCCGGCCTGCGGGTCAGGCGGCATGTTTGTGCAGAGCGCCCGCTTCGTCGCCAGCCACAAGCGCGACCCCGGCGCCGAGATCAGCGTT
>JBBAAB010000140.1:0-4643 GCA_041658445.1 Thermoleophilia bacterium | reverse complement strand
TCCCTGGGGTCGAATGGCTTTTTGCCGTGCCGACCTGTCCATCTGGGGTAACATACACCAGGTCTGTGAACGTTCCCCCAATATCTGTTGCGACTCTTAACATATTACCTCCTCATATCATGAGATGCGTGGGTGACTGAAGAACTCAACCCGGTCCCTCAACGGTTGCCGGCTCAGGCTGAGTGAATAAATGGCAGCGGACTTTGTGCCCCGGTCCCGCCTCGACCATCGCCGGATCGATCTCGCGGCAGACGGTCATGACGAATGGACAGCGCGTGGTGAAGCTGCAACCGCTCGGGAGGTTGACAGGGCTGGGGATTTCGCCAGTGGATATGACCTTCTTGGGCTTGAATGCTTCCTCTTCCTCCGAAATCACAGGGATAGAGGACAGGAGCATCTGCGTATAGGGGTGTAACGGCTTCTGAAAGAAGTCTGCGGTCTCGGCGATCTCGCAGATCTTCCCCAGGTACATGATCGCTACACGCGAGGCGACATTCCGCATCAAACTCAGGTCGTGGGTGATGAACAGGTAGGTGAGTTGAAACTCCTGTTGCAGCCGCAAGAGCAAGTTGATGGTCTTGGCCTGTACGGAAACATCCAGCGCGGAGGTTGGCTCGTCGAGGATGACCAGAGACGGATCCGTGGCGAGCGCCCTGGCAACCGCTACGATTTGCTTTTCGCCGCCGCTGAGCATGTAGGGATATTTGTACATATATTCGGGCGGCATATCCACGAGATCCAGCAGGTAGACGATCTGCTCCAGCCTGTTCTTCCCGGGTTGGTGAAGCCGCAGGGGCATCTCCAGGATATCCTTAATGTTCCGCCGTGGATTTAGAGATGATCCCGGATCCTGATAGACGATCTGGATGTCCTTCTTGAGACGAATAGGGCGCTTCCCGTCAGCCTGGAATAGCTCCTGTCCCCGGAATTTCAAACTGCCGGAGGTTGGTGAATACATACCGACGGTAATATAGGCGACCGTACTCTTGCCAGAGCCCGATTCGCCCACCAGCCCAAGGGTCTCACCTTCACGCATAGTGAAGGAGATGCCGTCCACGGCCTTCACTGTGATGGATTCTCGTTTCGGCCAGCCGGATCGGCCGACGACGAAGTACTTCTTCAGATCGGTTACGGTTAGAATTTCTGTCATGATGTTTTGGCTCTCACCCTGTCTGGGTCATGCCCTGTTCTCGGTCTGATACAGGAAGCAGGCCACATCGTGATCGTCATTCACACGATAGGTCGGCGGTTTCTCCGTGCGGCAGATGTCCATGATGTGAGGGCAACGCGGGTGAAAGCGACAGCCTGGCGGGGGAGTTAGATAGTTAGGGATACGCCCCGGGATGCCGCTGGCGATGCCGCCACCCGTCAGTCGTGGGACGGTGCTGATGAGTCCCTGAGTGTAAGGGTGCAATGGGTTAGAGAAGAGATTCTTTGTGACCGCCATCTCCACGATGTCACCCGCGTACATCACATATACCCGGTCGGTCATCTCGCGGACGATACCCAAGGTGTGCGTGATGAGAATGACGGACGTGTTCTTTTCCTCCACCAGCGTTCGCAGCAGACGTAGAACCTGGTCCTGGATCGTCACGTCCAGCGAGGTGCCGGGTTCGTCGGCAATCAGCAGCTTTGGATTGGTCGCCAACGCCATGCCGATGCATACACGCTGGCGCATGCCACCGCTGAGCTGGATCGGGTAACTGCGAAGCAGACGTTCCGGATCGGCAAGAGCGACTTCTTGCAGGGCGTTCACCGCCCGCAGGTGAATTTCCTGTTTGGTGAGGGATTTTCCCGGCGGGGCGGAATACTTGATCACGTATCCGAACTGTTCGCCGATGGAGAACACCGGGTTGAGGGCTGCGGTGGGATCCTGGAAAATCATCGAGATTCCCCGGCCGCGCACCCGGCTCAGGTCTTCTTCGTTCATCCGCATGACGTCTTGACCACCGAAGAAAATATCGCCGCGGGAGATGATCGCTGGCGGGCTGGGCAGGACGCGCAGGATGGCCTTCATTGTGGTGGTTTTGCCGCAGCCGGTTTCACCTACCAGCCCAACTTTTTCGCCCGGGTACATGTAGAAATCGACGCCATCCAGTACCTGTAGCTTCCCAGCATAGACCGAGAACTGCACAGTTAAATCTTTGATTTCGAGCAGCGGTCTGGCTTCGTTCATCTCAACTCCCCTCGGCGCCGAACATGTCGCGTACCCCATCGCCCATCAGGTTGAAGCCGAGCACGATCAGCACGATGGCCAGTGCGGGGAAGACTGCGATCCACCACTGATCGGGCAGATAGCGGGAGCCATCGGCAATCATCGTCCCAAGGCTGGGCTCGGGCGGCTGGACACCCAGGCCGACGAAGCTGAGCATCGAACCGATGATGATCACCCAGGCAATATCGATACTCATCTTGGTCAGGATCGGAGAGAGTGTATTGGGCAGGATCTCGCGGAACAGGATGTGGGCGGTACTGGCGCCGGTGACCTCAGCGGCGCTGACGTAGTATTCGTTGCGCAACGCCACTGCCCGGCCATAGACCAGCCGCGTGTACCATGGCCACCACATCAGCGAGACGGCAAACATGCCGTTCCACAGGTTCGGTTTCAGCACCGAGGCGACCGCCAGGGCCAGGATCAACGGCGGCACCGCCAGGAAGACATCAGTGATGCGCATGATGACGGTATCGATCCAGGTATCCTGGAAATAACCAGCCACCAGGCCGAGTATCACCCCGGGCGGAACGACCAACGCCAGCACCACCACCCCCATCAACAGGGATGAGCGCAACCCAAAAATAATCCTGCTCAGGACATCGCGCCCGATTACGTCGGTGCCGAAGAAATACTGCAAGCCCGGCGGTATTTTGGCGTTGTGAAAGTCGGTGAACGGGCCGGCGTGCTTGGGGTAGGGCGCTACGAACGGAGCAAAGATCGCAATCAGGATCAGCGAAACCACCATCACCAGACCGACCACCGACATCGGATTGCGGGAGAACTTATACCAAGAGCGTCCCAGGTTTTCGCGACGCGAAGCCTTTTCCAGCGTTTTGATCTGCTCGGCGGAGATGGTCGTCTTCAGGTGACGCCCGCTCATGATGACATTATTCATATATCAGTCACTCCTTGCAGAGCGCAACCGGATGCGCGGATCGAGATAAGCGACGACCAAGTCGACGATGATGTTAGCGAGAATAAAAAGCGCACCGAATATCAGGATCACAGCCGAGATGGCGTTCAGGTCCTTATTCAGCATGGCAGTCATCCCATAGCGCCCCAGCCCAGGCCAGTTGAAGATCAGTTCGACCAGGAAAGCGATGCTCATAGTGGCGGCAATATCCAAACCGAGGATCGAAATGGTCGGAATTAATGATGGCTTAAGCAGCAGCTGACCGCTAACCACCCGTTCCGGAATCCCCAGGGTGCGGGCAGCGGCGATGTAATCCTTCGACAGATTATCCGCCATGCTGGAGCGGGTGATACGCGCTGCCTGGGCAATCGAACCCATCGCCAGTGCCATGGCGGGGAGGACCATATGCCGTATCGCGTTGACGAAGACCTTTGGCTGCCATGCAATCAACGCATCGATCGTGACCATACCGGTGTGCACCGGCGGCGCAGTGAGGTTATCGCTCAAACGGCCGATGATCGGGAACCAATTCAGCGTAAAACCAAACAGCAGGACGAACAGAATGGCAAAGACGAAGGATGGGGTAACAATCCCAGTGTAGGAGAAGACTCGTACGGCATTGTCGATCCAGGTATCCTTGTATCGGGCGGACAAAATCCCCAGGCCGATGCCAGCAATCGAGGAAATGATGGCGGCTAATAATACCAGTTCCAATGAAGCTGGCAGAAATTCTCGGATGTCACTGGTCACCGGTCGTTGCGTGACCAACGAGAGCCCAAAGTCTCCTTGGAGCGCATCCGATAACCAGTAATAATACTGTAAGGGAAGGGGCTGGTCGAGGTGCATGTGGGATCGAATGCCGTCCACTACCCACTGGGGGGCGCGCGCGCCGACCGCCATGCGCGCAGGGTCTCCGGGCATGATCCTGGCGATGATGAAGATCACGATCGACAGGCCAAGGAGTACAAATATCGAATAAACAATACGTCGGATAAAGAATCGTGATAAGGACATCTCCAGATCACCTCATTCCGTCGATCCGTCAATAAAATTGGATAGTCGTGTTTGGTGGGTTATATTGCAACCCACCAAACACATTCTTAACTCTTTAGATACTATGGGCAGGTTACGCCGATTCCGGCAACAAACAGCTGGTAGCCCATGATCAGACTGGTCTCGTCTCGTACGGCCGGCCAGTCGACGCACTCGCGGTAAGCATGCTTCTCCACCTGGTCATAGATCCAGACCGATGCAGCGATATTAACGAGATGGTCTTGGATGGCGAAGTATTTGTTGTAACGCTCCTGATCATCCAGGGTAGCAAGCGCTTCTTCGACCGCCGTATCCAGGGCGGGGTCCTGCAGCCACTCGACCTGCTGCCAGGTGCCTGTCGTGCTCGAGTGATAGCGCTGCTTCAGCATCAAGCCAGCCTCAGGCAGGTCCGAGGAGACGTAGATGGTGGCGATGTTCGGGCTAGTCTCGAGCTTGCTGGTATTATCAACCAAGCTCAACCAC
>JBBAAB010000139.1:0-4647 GCA_041658445.1 Thermoleophilia bacterium | reverse complement strand
CCTCGCACAGGATTAAGATGACAGAGCACAAGGTCCCGTACTCCCGCCCGCGCCGCCAGCCCGGCAGCCTGCCGGGCTGAAGTGTGGGCAACGTAGGCTTCGCGGGCGATGTGTTCGGTCGCCGGATCATCCTCCTCCGCGCCGTCGATCCACGCCTCATGTACCAGCAAGTGAGCTCCCTTTGAAAACTCGGCCGTCGCCAGATCCTCCGCCGTGTCCGTCGCGAATACCAGCAGTTCCGCGATTCTGTAAGCCACCGAGGGATCCGGGTGAATCTGTTTGCGTACCCTGACCACAACGCCTTCGATTTCATGCTCGCCCTCATCCAGTGGCTCGACGCTGATTTTTACCGGCATGTCCGCGAGCGATGTGGGGTTGAATGGCTTGCGCACCACTGAGTTGATCGTCTCCAGAGGATCTACACCGGTCACCGACGCCGCCGGCGGGTGCAGGTGAACAGTCCTGCCCTTAAACATGGCGGGCAGATAGACGAGACCGGCGATGTGGTCCAGATGGTAATGGGTCAGGAAAAGATGCACCTCGCGGCCAGGCTCCAGCTCGGGGCGGAACCGTTCTTCCAGCAACCGCGCCAGGCCGGTTCCGGCGTCAAAGATAAACAGGGCCTCGGGGAGACCGAGGATGGCGCAGGTGGTCTCGCGGCGGGTCGTGGGTATCCATCCGCCTGTTCCGAGCAGGGTGAATTTCGCGTTCATGGGATTCTCCTTTATAAGTGCGTCGGCCGGAGCGGGATGTTCCCACCTTTACTGAAGGCGTCTTCGACAAACGCTGCGTCGGAAACATCCTGCTCCGGCCGAGCAAACATATATCTGTCTGCTGCGTATTCTATGATATAGAATAGACAGCGGCGTGACAGCCTGAACCCGCAAGTATGGAGCTTTAAATGAATACCGCGGTTGAGAAACCAGTAGAAAACCAGAAGATCGAGAATTATTATATTTGTGCGAACAAGGTCGTTCGCGAAGACAAGAACGGCAACAAGTTTCTGCTACTGCGCCTGATGAACACGAACGGCATCATTGGGGCGGTAAAATGGCGCGTAGACGATGCCCTGGCTGATTCTTTTGAGCAGGGCCAGGTTGTGAAAGCTACCGGCAGGGTCAAAAAAAGCAGCTACCGTGACCAGCTGGAAATCGAGCTCGATAGCATCGTCCCGATCACAGATGTAAATGAGGTCGACCCCGCCTCACTGCAACCGTCCAGCCCGCGCGACATGGGCGAGATGGAAGCCGAACTCGCCACCATCCGCGGCAGCATCACCGACACATACCTTTCCGTGCTGCTCGACGAGATTTTCACCGACGAGATGTACCGCGCTTATTGCCAGGCACCCGCCGCCAAGGGCATCCACCACAACTATATCCACGGACTGCTCGAACATTCGATTTCAGTGAGCCGCGTGGCGGACGCCATCGCCGGGCAGTACCAGGACATCAACCGCGACCTGCTGGTGACCGCCGCCATCCTGCACGACATAGGCAAGACGGTCGAGTTCAACTATACAACGGCCATAGATTATTCCGACTCAGGCCGTCTGCTGGGGCATATCGTTCTCGGTGAGAAGATCGTGGCCGACGCGATCGGCCGTCTGGAAGCATTCCCCCAGGAACTGTCTCTGCAGCTTTTACACCTGATCCTTTCGCACCACGGCGAGAAGGAGTACGGCTCGCCGATACGGCCCAAGACCCCGGAGGCGTTCATCCTCAACCACGCCGACGACATCGACGCCAAGGCAAACATCTTTGAGCGCAAGCGCGCCGATTCCGACGAGCCCTGGAGCGAGTTCAACCGCCCCCTGGACCGTTTCCTGTATTTGAGGAAAGCGGAGGACTAGGAATTGCGGCGCCTGCCGGAGGCACTCCGTGAAGCGGGGATAATATTCCTGATCACCCGCGGCGCCCTCTTCCTGCTGGCCCCACTGGCCTATATCACCCTTCCCAGGATCGATCCCATGGGACTCGATGTCCCGCCGCTGGTCGATTTTAGACTGACCGAGACTTTTACCGGGCTGCCGCATTACCTCTTTGACATCTGGGCGAAGTGGGACTCGGTCTGGTATCTGCAGATCGCCCAGCACGGCTACGCTGCGGATGACAGCTCCACGGCATTCTTCCCGCTGTATCCGTTACTGATCGCGATCTTCAAACCGCTGTTTCTGGGGAACGGTGTACTGGCGGGCATGTTTATCTCGCTGGCCTGTTGCCTGGCTGCGTTCTACCTTTTATACCTGCTTGTGGAGATCGATTTTGACAGCGACACGGCCCGGCGAAGTGTTTTTTACATGGCGATCTTCCCGACTTCGTTTTATCTGCAGACGATCTACAGCGAGTCCCTTTTCCTGATGTTGACGATCGGCTGTATTTACGCGGCGCGCCGCAATGAATATGTGCTGGCCGGTATCGCCGGATCGCTGGCGACCCTCACGCGCAGCGCCGGCCTGCTGCTGCTCGTTCCCATGGCGATCATGTACCTGCGTGAGCGTGACTGGGACTGGCGAGCCGTGCGCTGGGATGCGCTTTATCTGCTGATGCTGCCCCTCGGGTTGATGGTGTGGATGCTTTATCTGGATCTGAGATTTAACGACCCCTGGCTGTTCTCCGAGGCCCAGAGCTTCTGGCTGCGTGAGTTCGTGGATCCGTTCAGGGGGCTTTACAAAGGATTCATCGCCGCCCGGGATGGCATCAACACCGTCCTGGCCACACCCGACAAATCCTTCTGGCCCGTGGTTGACAGAGACCCACGCCTGTGGGCCACATACGATGTGATGAACTTCGGCTTTGCCATCGCCTGTATCAGCCTGGCCATTGCCTCGTTTAAGCGCCTGCCTCTCGCCTACGCAAGCTACGCCCTGGTGGTGCTGCTGCTGCCGCTCTGTTATCCGTCGGCGATGGTGCCTCTCCTGTCGATGCCACGCTTCGCCCTGGCGGCTTTCCCGATTTTCATCCTGCTCGCCTTATGGGCGAAAGAGAGGCGCTGGGTGGATCAGCTCGTGGTGGTTTCATTCCTGGTGATGCTGGGATTCCTCTTTGCGAAGTTCCTGGTCTGGACGTGGGTGGCGTAAGCTGGAAATTTTAAAGGGGGGCGGCGCCGAAGGCGCCGCCCCCCTGATGTTCCATTTGAGTTCGCTACTGCTCGCTCACCACTCCTAGGTGGTCGACCATGGCGGAACCGTTACGCTGCACTGCCACTGGGGACACTCGAAGGTAATTTCCTTCAGGTTCTCGTGCTTTACCAGCTCCGGCTTGCTGTAGCTTTCCAGCTTGCTGTTATTATCCGTCATTGTTAAAGCCTCCTCAGGCGGTAGGTACTGGACCGGGATACTGATAGACACCGTACCAGCCCATACCGGTAGCGGGCCATGGCGCAGTCGTTGTACCGAATATGGGAGCCATCATCGGCGTATGGAACGTATCGTTGTACCCGGAAGGCCATGTAGCCGTCGGATCAGGCACGTCGGTAGCCATCGCGTACGGGGTGGTCATGAAGCTGCCAACCCCGGGTGGCACGTTGTACTTCACAGTGGCCACGCCAGTGGCGTTCGGCGCGATGGTGCCCACCATGACCGGACCACCGTTCTTGGTCACGCCATTAGTCGCCGTCGCATGCACGACCATGGTGTTGTATGCGTTGCCGTGGGCCGACTGCGCCACGGGCTCGCAACCGCTGCCCACGGCACCATATCCGGTACAGCCGGAGGCGTAGTTCATATTGTACGGGAACGGCAGGACTGAAGAAGGCGGTCCGCCGCCTGTCCATGCCGGCGTCACATCAACCGGCGCGTTGTTCTTGATGCCGATGTTGACGGACAGGATGCCGGCCAGATAATCGGCGTATGAAGCCCATAGCGATCCCTGCATCTGATAGGACAGGGCGAAATCGCCTGCCGGCAGCCACTGCGGCTTTACAGCCACGTGCGGCTCGGAGCCGTTCCAGTAAGCGGTGGCGCCGATGGCGGCAAGGCGGGCCGTTTCATACTTCCAGGGCGAAGCCATAGTCTGGCTCGAAGCACGGGCGGCAGGACCGGGTGTGTTGTCCGGGTCACAGCCGTTGCCGTCAGGATCAGTGCCCGGGTCGAGACACAACGTATCTGTATCCCAGTCATCGTTCCACGCCAGCATGCTGCCATAGAAGACGCGGACATCAGAGAAGCCCATGGCCTTCAGTTCCATGGCGGCAAAGGAAGCGCGGTAACCAGTCTGGCACATGACGATGATCGTGTCGGTCGTGTCGATGGAACCATCCGTGACAAGAGCCTGCGTGTAGTCATGGAAATTTGGGTTCTCGATCATGCGGATGTTGTTCGGGTCCATCCCGCTACCGGCGAAGTAAAAGCCGATCCAGTACGGGTTGGAGTATGCTTCTTCATAGGTGGGACCGGGAGTCGCCACATTATTCGGCGGTGCCGCACCCCAGTTCCAGACCGGGTGACCGACATTCGTAACATTATAGGTCGGCATGCCGAGCGCGATCTGCATCGGGCACACATCAGCCAGATACTCGAAGGAAGAACGGACATCCATTATATGGACACCACCCTGATTGGCGCCGTTGGCGAGAAGACCGTCCAGCTCGGCCCTGTCGACATAACCGTCAAACGCAGGCGGCACCGGCGCTGCCGGAAACGGTCCC
>JBBAAB010000138.1:0-4648 GCA_041658445.1 Thermoleophilia bacterium | reverse complement strand
GCATCACCCTTTTGAAGACCCTGCTGGACGTTTAGCATCCTATTAGATGGAGAGTTGGGAGGCAAGCAGGATGAGAGGTTATGAGGAGGGAAGAGTCCGTGGACAATTTTAGTCCGTTGGAGCACTGGAATTTGCGCCAAGGGCATAGAGACTCCCATCTTCGTTACACACATAAACTGCACCATTGACCATCGCCGGGGAGATAGTGTGAAATCACCGGTGTAAAATTTCCAAAGCAGGTCACCGTCGGGGGCCGGTGTGTTATCTCTACCGAACAGAATACGACCGCGCCGTCCAGGAGAGTGGCGGCAATGACATCCGCAATAAAAAAAGGGTAATCTTAATCAGGTTGTTTGTCGCGCAGCCAGTATGCGCCAGCGCCGGCAACTACGGCTAAAATCATCAGAATCAATAACATCTTCTTCATGTTGCCTCCAGAATCTGGTCGTCCGGTTAACGATAGAGTTATAAGTTATGCCCGCGGATTGCAGGAATCAAGCCTGTCCGGTTTCATGGACAATAAGTTCGCTTTTTTCCCGCTGTACTATAAAGCGGATCGCCAGTAACAACAGCAGGTAGAAAACGAATCCCGGTATGGCCGCGAACTCATTCTTTTCAAAGAGGAACATCTGGCCCACGAATATTTGTACCAGCACCGAGCGCTCGAACATACCAAAGGCGGCAAGCCGGGAGCGGCGCAGGAGCAGCACGCCCAGGGTGATGAATAGAGCGGAAAAAGTGTCTGAAGCCAGTATGGCCCAGTCGGTGAAGCCAAAAGAATCCAGCTGAGAAATAATATTTCCGGCGTCGAACATAAAAGTAATGACGAAACCTAAAGAACCAATAAACTGCAGAATAAAAAAAAGAGTAATCGTGGGTGTGAACCAGCGTTTTCTCGTGATTTTCTGATATTTCCCGGTGAGCCGGTTTCTCAAGCTCACATAAGTTCCCTGTCTGCCAGCCTCATCAACATTCAGGCCATTTATGATCCTCACAAGTTCAATAACCAGGGGATCGCTGGCATCACATCTGTTTAGACCATACAGGATGAGCTTTTTTTCCTCCTCGGTAGATTTGCCAATCGGGAGCTCCCGCATTTCGTTGATCGAATTAACCAGGTACTCGGTCTCCGTGTAGTGGGCGGTAGTCAGCACCCAGCGCGCTGTCATGTAGAGGGTGACGAAGACCGTATACATGATGGCCACTGAGGGCTGAAAAAAATAGTCATTGTCCTGGGTGACGAACTTGCCTACCTCATCCATGAACAGTCCGAAGCCGACGCCACCCAAGAGCGTTCCCATCACCTCCAGCTTGCTGCCAAGGAAAGTGAACAATATGATAGTGCCAACACCCATGAGCAGGCCTCCCCAGAGCACATGGGCGATATGAAGGGTGCTGCCGCCCATCTGGGGATAACCGGTAATCTTGAGGAATAGCCGCACGGAAAGAATAGTCACAATCGCCGACAGCAGCCAAAGCTCAAGGCGGTCCATGCCGCGGATGTTGCGTATGAATGGATTTTTCAGATTTCCGGTCTTCACGCTTTAAGCAGTCGGCCTTTCTCTTGTAGTGGCTTTTCTGAGATATCACGTCTTTGCGTTAACTGGGCAAGAATGCTATCTAATTTGTTTAAAGCGGCATCCCGTTTCTTTTCCAGTGGCCGACCCTGTCTGTCTATGGAGAAGCATGACTGGTCAACTGCCTGGCTGTCACATCACTTCTTCAGCAGACTCTCAAGTTTCTGCTGCAATGTATTCTTTTCAACCAGTGCTTCTGTTTTTTCCATAGTTGCCCCATTCACATCAATGTAAAGCATGGCGGGGAGATGTGCGAGTCCCTGCCGGTCGTACTCGCAATTGCCTTCAGGCGCGTTCAGGTCGAACCTGATGAATTCGATCCTGTCCCCGTATTGTTCCTGTAGCTCATTCACGATGGGCTTTTGTTGCTGGCAGTACGGTCATGTGTCTCGATAAAAATAGATGAGTTGAGGCTTGCCGGAAGGCTTGGGTATCAGGCTTGGTCCCGTCTTGTCGCAGACGAATGCGGTACTTGATATAGTGGCTGACCCGGTGGAACCCGTAGTGGTTTCAGCGTTATCCGAGCCGCCGCAAGCGCTCACCAGCAAAAGAGCCGCGGCAAATATTGATGCCATAAATAGCCACATTTTTTTCATTGAAACCTCCCGACGGAATTCAGATCGGCTTTTTCATCCTGAATACAGGTTTGAAACAGTAGTACATGTTCCGGCTTGTGGAATGTACGGTCTTCAAGTTACCGGTCAACTCAGATCGTCTATGAACAGGATGCAATTTTTTAATGGCGCCCCGAGTAGGATTCGAACCTACGACCTACCGCTTAGGAGGCGGTCGCTCTAATCCCCTGAGCTATCGGGGCGGGCAGTTAACGTGGTCTCTATGCGTCCATCGCGCACAGTAGTATTTCCTCCACGAGCTCATTGAAACCGATGCCTGTGGCCTGCGCTGCCATGGGCAAAAGGCTTGTTTCGGTGAAGCCCGGTATGGTGTTTATCTCCAGCACCTGCAGGCCGTCGCTTTCGTCCATCAGGATATCGACCCGTCCAAAACCTGAGCAACCCAAAGATTCGAACACCTTCAGCGAAAGGTCCTCGACAGCGGCTGTCACGTCTGAGGATACCTCGGCCGGCACTATATAATCGGCCTTACCCATCGTATAACGCGATTCGAAATCGAAAAAATCCGTCTTGGGTCTGACTTCGACGATCGGCAGCGCCCGGGGTTCCTTTCCGAGGATACTGACGGCAAGTTCTTTCCCCTTTATGTACTTCTCCAGCAGTACCTTATTGTCAAAACTGAATGCGGATATCAAAGCCGCCGGCAGTTCGCTCTCCGTGTGAGCGAAGCGGATGCCCAGCGCCGAACCCTGGGCCGCAGGTTTTACAACAATCGGGAAACCGAGCTCCCTGCCGATGATCGGCAGGGTATCAGTGGCCCCCAGCTCCTGGAAGGCGTCGCGGTTGAAAGCGTAAAAGCGGGGCGTGGGGATGCCGTCCGCCACAAAAATGTGTTTGGACAGCACCTTGTCCATGCAGCGGATCGATGGCAGCACATCCGAGCCTGTGTAGGGGATGCCGAGGATGTCGAGCAGTTCCTGGACGGTGCCGTCCTCGCCGCTGCGGCCGTGCATGGCGATAAACGCGGCGTCGGGCTTCATCTCCTTGAGTTTTTTCACCATGCTGGCATCGACATCAATTCCCTCCACGGAATAGCCCAGCTCCTTGAGTGCCTTCTCGACGCGGGCGCCGGACTTTAGCGATATTTCGCGCTCCAGCGAGCGCCCGCCCTTGAGGACTGCTATTTTCTTTTTGCTCATTGTCTATCCCCCATCACGTCGAATGTTGGACAAAGCCACGTCGTTTCGTGGCCATTATTCTCCCTGCAAAGCCCTGTACAGTGCCATCTGTTCCCTGATGACCTTGCCGAGGCGCTTGATACCCTCTTCGATTTTATCTTCAGGCACGCCGCAGAAGGCCAACCGCATGTGGTTGGCGCCGCTGCCGTCAACCCAGCCGCCGGCTCCCGGGACGAACGCGACTTTTTCCTCCTCCACGGCCAGCGCCAGAAGATCTGTCGTGTTGAGATATTCCGGCAAAGTAGCCCAGATATAGAAGCCGCCCTGCGGTCGTGTCCAGGTCGCCTCTTCCGGAAAATATTCCTCCAGTGCCGCCAGCATGGCGTCGCGACGCTTGCGGTATATATCACGTACGGTGTCGACGTAATCCTGCCAGCGCGCCTGCTCGAAATACCTGTTGACGATTTTCTGGGCGAAAGTCGACGGGCAGAGATCAGCCGCCTGCTTGCCCAGGTTGAACTTCGCGAGCAGCGGCGCGGGAGCCACCATCCAGCCCAGCCTGATGCCCGGCGAGATGATCTTGGAAAAAGTGCTTAAGTAAATTACGTTGTTGTCGTCATCCAGCGAATACAGGGTCGGTAGCGCCTCGCCCTCGAAGCGTAGCTGCCCATACGGGTTGTCCTCCACAATGATCAACTGGTGCTCCTTTGCCAGCGCTACCAGCTCCTGCCGGCGCTCGAAACTCATGCAGACGCCGGCCGGATTGTGAAAGTTTGGTATCACATATATGAACTTGGGTTTCGTACCTGCTTTCAGCAGCTTGTCGAGTTCCTGTTTGAAGAGATCCATGCGGATCCCGTCGTTGTCGAGCGGCACCTGGATGACATCAGCTTCATAACTGCAAAATGAGGGAATAGCGCCCGGATAGGTGGGGGCTTCGGCGATGACCGGGTCACCGGGATTTACCAGTATCCTGGTTACAAGGTCTATGCCCTGCTGCCCGCCGGTGGTCACGATGATATTATCCCGTTCCACGAGTGTGTTTTCCTCGGCCATGACCTCGATGATGTTTTCCTTGGTCTCATCGAAACCCTCGGTCGGTCCGTACTGGAGCGCCGCCGCCGAGCCGTGCATGGCGATCTCGTGTGTTATTTTATCCAGCGTCTTTGCCGGGAAGCTGCTGGTATTGGGCAGGCCGCCCGCCAGCGAGATGACGTCCGGCATCGCCGTCACGGCCATCAGGTCGCGCATTACCGATGAGCGCATGGCGCCGGTGCGCCTCGCATAGAATTCTTCGTATTTGTCAAAGTCGATCCTG
>JBBAAB010000137.1:0-4679 GCA_041658445.1 Thermoleophilia bacterium | reverse complement strand
ATCCACGGTTTGCCTGACCAGCTTTGCCGCGGCTGAGCTGCTATGCATGTCGGAAACATGCACAACCCTGATCGTATCGCTTTCGGGCAACGCACCCGGCAGTTGATGCAGCTGACTGATCGTCCGATAGAGGCTCTCCGCGATTTCGGGAACCCGGGTTTCGTAATCGTCCAGATTTGCGAGGGTCTCTTCGGAGAAAGCGATGACTTCGGGAGCATATGTAAAACTGCCGGAGTAACGGGGCTCGCGAAATGCGGCTGTATCGTAGGTCTGCCACACAATGCCCGCAACCAGCATCGCCGTAAGCATCGCCGTTAATGCTCCGGCGATCCCCCATTGCCAGCGGCGCCTTATGAGCAAGACCACCGCCCCACCAGCCAGGGCGCTCAACGAGAGGATTCTCAGCAGCAGCGACCGCACCTGGCTGTTTACCGGCTGCTGCCAGTTTTGCAGCGCCTGGCGTGAGGCAGACTCCGGATCAGTCAGCTCACTAACCTCGGTTACGGCAATCTCCTTCAGTGAGTAACGAACATCGGCAGGACCGGAATGCGTATCAGCCTCGATCGTGCCCGCCGGCGGCAGATCAACTATTGATGTGCCATGCCAGGCTGGTTTGAGCGCAAACTCCGCGTGAACCGGCCCCACCGTGAAATCGGTAGCAGAAGCCAGGATGAGGACGCTGTAACCCGCAGCTGCAGCGGCGGCGAGCGTCAGCAGGGCGAGGAGGTATCGGCCGGCCACCTTCAATAACTCCCGCCACTCTGGCCGACTTTCCCCCATGGAAACCTGGGTGGAAGTTTCGTTATCATCCATTTTGTTTTGATACGCTTTTTTCGCCGGAATACTTTGCAGGCACGAACCAAACTCATCACTTGTTCAAAAGGTCATTCCTGTTATTGATGGAACTGGTAAACTATGATCCGGTCCTCTATATCCCGTGAAAAAGCTATCGGCAGAGGACCCATGCGATTCGTGTAAAAACCCGCCCCGGCCCAGCAGTTCCAGACCCTGAAGGGAAAATCGTCACCGGGCTCCGATCGTGAAAGTTCGGTGTACGATCCTTCCGGCCAGGGATTCGAGGGAGAGGCAAGAGTCGAATAAATGACTATGTCGCCAGTTTTTATTTCCGACTTGTCGTTTAACATTTTAAATCCCTGCTGTTCCAGGTAATAACGAAAGCCGAACTCTCCTCTTATGAAAATGGTATTGCTGCTTCCGGGGTCCTGCCTGTACTGGTCCGCCAGCTGTTCGGCCATCACGGGATAAACCGAGGCGGAACGGTAATCCGCGACCGCAGCCGCCAGACCTCCGCCAAGGGTGAAGAATAGGGTCGCGGCGATAAAAAGAATCCTAAGCCGCGCACGCCCCGGCCAAAGCTGCTCGAACTCCCGGACGAAGAGCAGGATTATGGGAGGAAACATAAGCAGCAGATGCCGGGCCGAAACATATGGAACCAAAAAAACGAGGTAAACCACGGACGCTGACACGAACCACGAAAGCAGAAACAGGGCATCCGTGGAAACCCTGCCCTTGCCTTGAAGCGCCACGGTAATCCCATGAGCAAACAGTTTGTAAACAATCATGATGCCGGCAAAGGTAAGCAATACGACTTGAAGCAATCGCGTCAAATCAGTTTCTTCGATGCCGTCAAATGAAAGGACAGTCCAGACAGTCACCAGCAACAGCAACGCCGCGGCAACCAATAAGTCAACATTTTTGCGCATGAAGAGGATCAGCACTGACAGGGGAAATATGGTGGTTCCGCCCAGTGTCGTGAGCATCGGCCTGAGCTGAAGACCGTAGTCGTCGTTAAATCCCGGCATCTGGTAGGCCTGGCCCCTGATTTTGTACGAGAGCGCCGGAAACCGGCCATAAACCTTATAGGTCGCAAGCAACCAGATGGCGCCGCCCATCGCCAGGAAAGCAAAGGGCAGATACCGCTTGAGACGGCGCGGTTTGCTCACTGAAGCGTAAAAGATCAGCGCGGGAACCAGGCTGAGGGTTTGATATGCGGTGACAGCGGCAAGCGTCATGACTATGCCGGAAGCCGCCAACAATCTGCCGTCGTCCCGATCCGCCCCCAGGATGAACAGGGAAGCCGCGGCCAGCGCCAGCGAAAGCCCCGGCAGGTTATCCATGAGCGTGTGGGATAAAACCAGAAACCCTGGTGTGAATAACAGTAGTAGCGTCGCGATAAGAGGATGACCGGTAAATCGCCGGGCCAGATAATACATGGAAAACGCGCCGATCAACGGGAATATCAGATACAGGCCGTGAAAGAACGCCTCGCTCTCAGCCGCCCCCATCCGCAACGCCATTCCCATGCAGGTTGTCAACAGGGGGCCATGGGGATCACGGTAGTTCTTGAAAAACTTGCCCCCGTAAGTGTAGTTCTCGAGTTTTAGCTTGGTGATATCGGTCGCGGAAGCGCGGGCGAATTCCACGAAATCCCGGTCGTCCTGGTTGAACGGTTGATTGATGAAAGGAACCGTGAGCACGATCACAGCCGCGGCGATGACCAGAAAAACCTTTATCTGAGAATTTTTAAGTGGATTACCCATTTTTTACACCAGCGATAAGTACTATTGTACACGGCGGTCAAACTTGTGTCTGCAAATAATGAGGGACACGATTTTCGTCGTGTCCCCTGGTTGTTCCGCTTAAAGGTAAGGGATGATGGACAGCCGCGATAAAAGGCCCGGGCAGAGGCAGATAAGTTAAAGGAGAGCTGCACGAATCCAGCTCTCCTTTGATTACCAAACATATTAATATGTTTTAAGCATCACTCATCCTGGCCTGCTTCACAGTCATATATGAAACATGCCCTTAGGGTTCAGCTTATAAAGTACCGTCAATTAAGCTTTTGCTTTCCTCGTGAGTAAATATCCGGCTCCGATAAGCCCGGCGCCAGCTACGCCGAACAGAAGAACTTCCGCGCCCGTCTTGCTGCCAGAGGAACTCGTGGAGCCTGTGCTTGAGCCACCGCCTCCGGTAGCACCACCGCCTCCGGTAGCACCACCGCCTCCGGTAGCGCCACCGCCTCCGGTAGCGCCACCGCCTCCGGTATCGCCACCACCGCCTCCGGTACCTGTTTGCCCAAGAGCGGTAGCCGGCATCAAGGTTATCGCCAGCACCGTTGTCACGACCATGGCAACTATGAACAATAATGCAACTCTTTTGCTATTCATTATCCCACCTCCCTTCACAAGAACACGTCGGGGTGATCATCAAAGATAATTACGCCCCCATTTACCGTCACCAACTGACGGCCTGACGCAATATTATCTGATTACCCTTTATTATTCAACTAATAATCAGATGTTTCCTGCTAATTGTCCCGGTCGATTTCACGGGCCGGAACGACCCTGTAGATGAGATATTCCTCAATATTTCCATAATCCAGTGAAAACGGCAGTATACCCCAGAAATGACCGTAAAAACCGGCCTGTGAGTTGTAATCGAGTGACCTGAACGGCGTCAATCCACTATATCCTGTCGTATCTATCAGATCGAGCCGTTCCGCCGTTTCATCAGAGAACGAACGCGGGTCGGCCAGGGGTGACTGGACGATCAGGTCACCGTCCCTCAGAATATCCACACGGTCCTTGGGCAACTCCTCAATCCCCTGCTGCTCGAGGTAATACCGGAAACCGAACTCACCGACAAACCAGAGACGACGCCCTTCCGCGGCAGCCTGTTCCTTCAGCGCCACACCCTCTTTCCGGGCGAAATCGCGGTTAGCCATCGCCAGCTCATAATCCGCCTCGGCAACCAGCAGGCCGAGCCCGGCGGTGGCCAGAAGCGTGCCGATAAACAGGTAGCCGATGTTTCTCGAACCGGCAAACCTGTTTTCCACCAGACGGATGAATAGAAGAACCAGGGGTGGAAATGCCGGTAAAAGATACCGGACGGACGAATAGGGCAAGAGTATGATGACATAGAAAAGAACGCCGGCCAGCCAGAGAAAAAGCAGCACGTTCCTCGCCTGCCTGTCGGGGCGTTCTTCCTGAAGCTGATCCCATGATTCGGAAAATATTCGATAGAGCAGGAGAATTCCCAGCGGCATCAGCAGTATCGAGATAACAGCCGCCGAGGCGGTGAACTTGCCGATGATGTACTGCACGGCGACGCCTATCCAGAGAGGCGCAAGGAAGACCAGGTACACGGCAAAATCCCACTTCCTGGCAATCAGCACCTTCATCAGGACGGCGAAGAAGATAATCGCGCCGCCCAGCGTCGCAAAAACACCCGCCCCCTTCTGTGTTACCGAGTACCAGGCCAGCGGTTCACCCACACCATACGAGAAGCGTGGCAATATTTCCATCTGGCTGTAATGCCATATACAGAAACTGGCAAAGGCACTTAGGGGGAGCACGAAAGGTATGATGGCCAGCATCGAAAGCTCCCGCCTGACCAGGGCATAGGCAAAAAGCAGCGGAACGACGCAGAGTACCTGATATGACGTGAAGACCCCGGTCATCAGGACGATTCCACACAGGGTCATCAGCGCCAGGCTTTTCTGCTTGAGCCCGTACAGATAAAGCGTGACCCCGGCCAGCCAGAGAGACAGTCCCGGCACATCGCTCATCAACCCGTGCGACATTACCATGACGCCCGGCGAAACGATGAGCATCAACGCCGCAATCAGTGCGTGCCTCGTGTAGAACCGCGCCAGGTAG
>JBBAAB010000136.1:0-4688 GCA_041658445.1 Thermoleophilia bacterium | reverse complement strand
CGTTGGTCACCCTGGCGATGCGCGGGACGCCGCAATTGGAGCAATCCGCGCCTATCAGTATTCACTTGAATACCCCCGAAAACACGGACGCGTTATTCAACGGACATCGTCCCATCCTCATCGCCAACATGTGGAGTAAGGACCCGCAGGCGCAATTTCTGCGTTCGCTTCTAGACGATGATGGAACTGCTATGCTGCTCAAAGGGATGCGGTCGTGGATGTGGGTGCCGCTGGCGGTGAGAGGCCGCCTCATCGGTGGCATAGGCATTGCTGAAACCAGAAAGAATTATTTCACGGCTCACCACGCCGAACTGGCTCTTAGTGTAGCCAACCAAGCCGCCATCACCATGATCAATACGGAACTATATGGACAGGCGCAGGCACTGGCGGTATTGGAAGAACGACAGCGCCTGGCGCGCAACCTGCATGATGCCGTCAACCAATCACTCTTCTCCGCCGGGCTGATTGCCGAAGTCTTGCCGCGCTTGTGGGAACGAGACCAGGAGGAGGCACGGCAATCACTGGAGGACTTACGCCGCTTGACACGTGGCGCGCAGGCCGAGATGCGCGTACTTCTGGCTGAACTGCGGCCCTCGACGGTCACTGATTCAGACCTGGGTGACTTGTTACATCTGTTGGGAAATGCGCTCTCAGGCCGGACCAATCTCCCGGTTGCTGTTACCGTAATGGGGGAGTTTTTCCTTCCCGCCGAAGTAAAAGTAGCCTTCTACCGCGTGTGTCAGGAAGCGCTTTATAACGTCGCCAAACATGCCAAAGCCAGCCAGGTTGAGATAAATCTAAAGCAGGAAGGAGCCGTAATCGAATTGCGCATTCGTGACGACGGCCAGGGCTTTGACACTCAACAAACATTCTCAGGTCACTATGGCTTGAGCATGATGCGCGAACACGCGGAAGCGACAGGGGCGCTGTTGTCAGTCACGAGCCAGCCTGGTCACGGCACTGAACTCACCCTCCGCTGGACAGAAGCCGAAAAAAAGGAGCCCTTATGAAAACGTCCCCCTCCAAACCTATTCGCGTCATGCTCGTTGACGATCACACGATGGTGCGCAGAGGATTGGCGACCTTCTTGAAAGTTTTCGATGATCTGCAACTGGCGGGCGAAGCCGAAAGCGGCGCAGCCGCCATCCAACTCTGCGGTGAAATCCTGCCGGACGTGGTGCTGATGGATATGGTCATGCCAGATATGGACGGGGCAACCGCAACACGCGCCATCTGCCAGAAGTATCCACAGGTGCAGGTGATCGCGCTGACCAGTTTCAAAGAGGGGGACCTGGTCAAGAACGCGCTGGAAGCCGGGGCGATTGCCTATTTACTCAAGGATGTCTCTGCAGACGACCTGGTTCGGGCCATCCGCGCTGCACACGCTGGTCGCGCTACTCTCTCTCCCGAGGCCGCTCAAGCCTTGGTCGAGACAGCCAATCAACCGCCGGTACCTAGTCTCGACCTTACAGAGCGCGAACATGAAGTGCTGGCCTTGATGGTTGAAGGTTTGAACAATACGGAGATCGCCGCAAGACTGACCGTAAGTCCATCCACAATCAAATCCCACGTCAGTAACATCCTGTCCAAATTAGGTATTGCCAGCCGCACCGAAGCCGTGGCCCTCGCCTTAAGACATAAACTCGTCACCTGACCCTCCGAATCTCCCCCAAGTGGCGGAAACAAACACTCCCCAGCCGATGGATGTGGCCGGGGAGCCTTTGTTCTACGATGAGTCTATGACCCGCGTATATTTGGCCGATGCCCAACGCGAAGAGCGCTCCACCCTTCGTCTACTACTACTTGATCTGAAGATGGATGTAGTCGGCGAAGCGGCCAATTGGTCAACCGCATTTGCTCAGGCGCCAGTCAGCCGCACAGACATGTTGTTGGTGGATTGGAACTTGCTCCCAATCGCTTTGGGTGTGCAGGCTCTGGCGAAACTGCGCGTGGCCCATATGGGGACAGAAAGAGAGGGAAAGCGGCTGAATTGCCTAGGTTCTTCCTTGTAAATACTCGAACATACCCAACCATAATCAAACCAAAAAGAATGAGGAGCAAGAAATGAATACCTTAGGAAATAACAACAAAGACACGCATTTGGCCACACTCGCCTATTCTACTGGACGAGTTTGCCTTGCACTCGCACTCGCGTTCACGCTCAGCGTGATGGGCGGAGTCGTCCAGGCTGCACCCTTGCCCGCGCCCGCGCCCGGACTGGGTTCGGCGTCGAGCTTCGCGGTGCTCGCCAACGCGGCGGTGACCTGCACCGACGGGACCATCACCGGAGACGTGGGCACCTTCCTCGCCACCCCCACCGGCTCGGTCACCCGGACCAGGTGCCCGATTACGGGGACGGTTCACGTGGGGGATGGGGTCGCCACGCAGGCGTTCAATAACTTCCTCAGAACGTACGCGGCGCTCGCGCCCAAGCCGGGGGACGTCTGCACGAAGTTGACGGGTACCCTCGCTGGCGTGACGCTGTCGCCCGGTGTCTACTGTTTCGATGCCGCGGCGACGTTGACGGGCCAGTTGACGCTCAACGGGCCCTCGAACGGGATGTGGATTTTCAAGATCGGGACCCTCGGGACCGGCGCCCTCACGGGTACCAACTTCTCGGTGGTCATGGCCGGCGGCGGGCAGCCGCGTAACGTGACGTGGTGGGTCGCCCAAGCCGCGACCATGACCGATTCGCACTTCATCGGAACGAGTCTCGCCGGGGCGGCCATCACCCTGACCCGTGGAACCTTCGACGGGAACGCTTGGTCGAAAGCCGACGTGACGATCACCGGCACCAACCTCGTCGGCAAGTAAGGGGTGCGCTTGAAGGCGGCAATGGCAACGGCCACGAACGGCAGCACTGCAACTAGGGCGTAGGCAACGGGCCCGAGGGCTGCGATCCGGGCAACTCAAACCAGAGGGCAATCCGAGCCGGTGGAATGACGAGAACGGCGGGACGCCCCCGGGAGATTCTCCCCCAAGTGGCGGAGACAAATACTCCCCAGCCGATGGATGTGGCCGGGGAGTGTTTGTTTGTAAGATGAGTATATGACTCGCGTGTATTTAGCCGATGCCAAACCCCAAGAGCGCTCCGCCCTTCGTCTACTACTACTTGATCTGAAGATGGAAGTAGCTGGCGAAGCGGCCGATTGGTCCACCACGTTAGCTCAGGCGCCAGTCAGCCGCACAGACATGTTGTTGGTGGATTGGGATTTACTCCCCAGCGCGCCTAATGCGGCTCTGGATGAACTCCGAAAGACCTGCCCGGCCGCGCTGGTCATTGTCATCATCAGCCATCTGGACGCCCGTGAGCAAGCCGCACTCTCTGCCGGCGCCGATGCGTTTATCAGTAAAGGTGAGACGCCTGAGCGTATGGCCGAACACTTGCGAACCGTCGCTGCGAGCGTTCCTGTTCAATGATGCCACCTGGCTGGAAGAATTTGAAATGCGGCGCACCCATGCTGTCCCGAGCGCCGGGGCAAACCGGGACAGCGTTTTCAAATGATCTGGAGGATCAAACTATGAACAAAGACATATAGATGATCGGAGTGCTGCCGCAACCCCTTCTCCCCTGAGAAGGGGTATGGATCAACAAAAAAAACATTCACATAGGAGATAAAGATGAATACCTTAGGAAATAACAACAAACACAGGCATTTGGCCACACTCGCCTATTCTGCTGGACGAGTTTGCCTCGCACTCGCACTCGCGTTCACGCTCAGCGTGATGGGCGGAGTCGTCCAGGCTGCGCCCTTGGCCGCGCCCGCGCCCGGACTGGGTTCGGCGTCGAGCTTCGCGGTGCTCGCTGGCACGGCGGTGACCTGCACCGATTCCACTGTCACCGGAGACGTGGGCGTCTACCCCGGCACCGCGGTCACGCAGACCAACTGCACAATTGCGGGGACGATTCACGCGTACGACGCGGTCGCTCTGCAGGCTTCCGATGACTTCCGTACCGCGTACGATGCGCTCGCGCTCTTGCCGAGCGACGTGGTCTTGACGGGCAGCCTGGCGGGCCTGACGCTTGAGCCCGGTGTCTACAGCTTCGACGCGGCGGTGGCCGAGACGGGCGGCGTGTTGACGCTCGACGGGCCCTCGAACGGGACCTGGATTTTCAAGATCGGAACCCTCGGGACCGGCGCCCTCACGGGCACCAACTTCTCGGTGGTCATGGCTGGCGGCGGGCAGGCGGGCAACGTGTACTGGCGGGTCGCCGATGCCGCGACCTTGACGGATTCGAACTTCCTCGGAACGATTCTCGCCGGGGCGGCTATCACCATTACCGATGGAACCTTCGACGGGCGAGCCCTCGCGAAAGCCGCGGTGACGCTCACGGGCACCGCCGTTACCGCGCCTACACCAGTGTCGCCTACACCCACGCCCGTGACTCCGACGCCTACACCTACACCGACGACGACGCCGACGACGGGTCGAGCGCCAGTCGATCTTAGATCGGCAGGCAGTTTCGTGATACTATCAAAATCAGGAATCACCAACGTCCCTGCATCAGCTATTACTGGAGATGTTGGAACGAGTCCAATCACCGGTGCAGCTATTACTGGATTAGATTGTGCAGAAGTGACTGGCACAATATATACAGTTGATGCTGCTGGTCCTGCCTGTAGAGTAGCTGACGCCACTTTACTGACCCTGGCTGTAAGCGACATGGAAACCGCGTACACCGACGC
>JBBAAB010000135.1:0-4692 GCA_041658445.1 Thermoleophilia bacterium | reverse complement strand
GGCCGCGGCTATGCATCCGCGGACAGCAACAAGCAGGCCGGCGCGGCGATCGGCATCATTCCCATCGATTCGAATTTTTCACCGGTCACAAGGGTTTCTTATGAAGTGGATCGCGCCCGTGTCGGACAGCGCACCGACTTTGACAAGCTGACGCTGGAGATAACAACCGATGGCAGCATGACCCCGGACGCAGCACTGCGGGAAGCGGCCGGCATCCTGACGTCTTCCCTGGAGATCTTTACCGGTCCCCATGAAGCCAGCAGCACCCCCGAGGAGGACGCCGAGGCATTGCTGGAAATGCCGGCAGAGGCCAAGGGCGGCGATGATGAGATCCTTATCGAGGAGCTGGAGATAGGCGTAAGGTCATATAACTGTCTCAAGCGGGAGGGCATCCAGACGGTTGCCGACCTCGTCAAGCGCAGTGAAGCCGAGCTGATGAATATACCGAATTTCGGCAAAAAGAGCATCGACGAAGTCAAGGAGAATCTCGCCAAGCTGGGCCTCGCGCTCAGGAGCTAGCAAGGTTTTAGGAGAGCAAGACAATGAGACACGCAAAACAGGGAAGAAAACTGGGACTAGACCCCGCGCATCGCAAGGCGATGCTCGGTAACATGGTATGTTCGCTTATCGAGCATGGCCGCATCAGGACGACCGTGACCAGGGCTAAGGAAGCCAAACCGCTGGCCGAGAAGATGATAACCCTCGGCAAACGCGGAGATCTGGCGGCACGCCGTCAGGCCATCGGCCGGTTACGCAGCAAGGATGCGGTCCACACGCTGTTTGCAGACATAGCCCCCCGGTTCGCCGAGCGGCAGGGTGGATATACCCGCATCACTCGCATCGGACCGCGTAATGGTGACGCGGCCGAGATGGTGTTCCTGGAGCTGGTTGAATAGAAGCGGATTCCGGGAAAGCATGGTTTGATAAATATCGGCGCCCTTCGGGGCGCCTTTTTTATTTTACGAAATATTCCCTTCCGGCTTGATAGAATCTCTATTCAGAATGGTTCCACCAATTCGACCAGAGTTGGAAATACAATGAACACATCGATAATCTCACTCGAAAACGTGTCTTACCGTTATCCCCACGCGCCTGAGGGAGCGACGGCGCTCAACGGGATCAGCCTGTCAATCAGACCGGGAGAGTTCATCGGCCTGGTGGGCGCCAATGGTTCCGGCAAATCGACGCTGGCGCGACTGCTGAACGCCTTGATAGTGCCCAAAAGTGGTGAGGTGCTGGTTGATGGTTTAAAGACTGACGACCGAGCCAACATCAACGCGATCCGGGAGACCGTCGGCATGGTCTTTCAGAATCCGGACAGTCAGATCGTGGCCACCAGCGTTGAAGACGATATCGCCTTCGGTCTGGAGAACCTGGGTCTGCCACCTGATGAGATCGACCGTCGTGTCGCTGAGTCTGCCGTCCAGTTCAGGATCGCAGAGCTGCTCAAGAAGGAGCCCCACTGGCTCTCCGGTGGGCAAAAGCAGCGTACGGTGCTGGCGGGCGTTGTGGCGCTCAGGCCGAAGGTGCTTGTTTTTGACGAGCCCACATCCATGCTCGATCCCCGTTCCCAGCAGGAGTTTCAAGGTCTGATTGGGGAGCTCTGGCGCGCGGGCACCACCATCGTCATGATTACTCACATCATGGAAGAGCTGGTGGAGGCATCACGGGTGATAGCGCTGGCGGCGGGCAAGGTCGAATTCGACGGCGCCCCACGCGACCTTTTTTCCAGCCCCGGGCTTCTGAATAAAGCGGGCCTCACACCTCCCCTGGCGGTGCGGCTGAACGCGTTACTGGCTGCGCGGGGGCTGAATCTGCCGGTTCCCCTTTCCCTCGCTGAGCTTGTGGAAAGCATATGCGCATAGAATCGCATCAGGTCAGCCTGTTCTACCAGGAGGGAACACCTTTCGAATCAAAGGCTGTATCGGGCGTGAGCCTGGCAATTGAACCCGGGGAACGGATAGGTATCGCCGGCCCTGTGGGTTCGGGAAAGTCGACACTGCTTGCCCTGCTTGCGGGAATAATGGCTCCGACCTCCGGTGATGTTACTCACGATGGCAGGAGTCTGGGCCGCAGGTCACCTCCAAAGCCTGGCAGCGTCGGTTTCGCCTTTCAATCACCAGAGAACTGTCTCTTTGAAAAAACTGTCTATGACGATGTCGCCTTTGCGCCCCGGGCTCTGGGACTGGAGGATGAAGAAGTCCGCAGCCTCACAAATAAGGCGCTTGCGGGTGTAGGCCTCGACGTGGAGCGGCTTGGCTCAAGGAGCCCATTTTCCCTGAGCCTTGGCGAGCAGCGCCGCGTGGCGCTGGCGGGGCTGCTGGCTATGCGTCCCCGGGTCCTTCTCCTGGATGAACCGACCGCCCATCTCGATCCCGTATCCCGTCACGATATCATCGAGCGCCTCGTCAGACTTAACGATGACACGGGGGCTACTGTAGTCATGGTCGGCCACGACATGGACGAGATGGCCCATTTCTCAAAAAGGCTCGTTATCATAGACGGCGGCAGCGTTGTTGCCGACGATGAAGCCGGCCGGTTGCTGTCTGACCGCAAGCTACTCGAACGCTACAGCCTCAAGCTGCCCGGGACGGTAGAGCTGTGTCGTCTCCTGGGTGAGGCGACCGGCGGCAGTGTCGCGCCTGTCCTCGATGAGTCCGGAGCTGTTGAGCTGCTGCTAAAGATGGCGGGCGGCGCGGAGGGAGGTACATGCAGCTGACCAGCATCACCATCGGCCAGTTTTATCCGGGGACCTCCCTTTTGCATCGTGTCGATCCACGAATGAAGATCATGGCTTCCTTTGCTTTTGTCATTGTGCTTTTCCTCGTGCATGGGTTCGGGCCGTTGGCCGTGCTCGCGGCCATCCTGCTGGCCGGTATCACGTTCGCGGGGATACCACCGATCTGGCTATGGCGCGGCCTGCGACCAATGCTCATCCTCCTGCTGATCACATTCTTCTTCCAGTTGCTGTTTAAGGGTGGCGAAGAGATCGCGCGTCTGGGACCGGTCGCTTTTTATCGCGAAGGCCTCGAGCAGGGCGTTTTTCTGGTGATGCGGCTGGTGTTACTGGTGCTGTCCGGCTCCCTCCTCACTTTCACTACACCCCCGGTCCTGCTCACCGATGCTTTCGGCCGCCTGATATCGCCTCTGGAAAAGATCAGGATCCCTTCTTATGAACTGGCCCTCATGATGACTATCGCGCTCCGTTTCATACCTACGCTGTTGATGGAGCTGGACCGCATCATCAAGGCACAGAGGGCGCGGGGCGCCGGCATCGGCACCGGCGGACTGGTCGGACGGGCCCGCGCCGTGATGCCCGTGCTCATACCCCTTTTTGTGATGAGTTTCCGCCATGCTGACGAGCTGGCCCTGGCGATGGAGTCGCGTTGCTACCGGGGCGGCAGAGGCAGGACGATGCGCCGGAAACTGAAGTATGGTTGGCGCGACGCTGCTTTCATGGCTGTCGTGGCGGCTGTTCTTTTCACCAGCCTCTGGATTGGCATGTAACTGGATGCCGCCGCCGGAATTAAGTAGGGTGTCCTCATGAATACGATGCGCCTTGATATCGAATACGAAGGCACCGGGTTCGCCGGCTGGGCGAAGCAGCCCGGGTTGCCGAGTATCGAGGATTCGCTCGAACAGACGCTGGAACAGATTTTGCAGGAAAAGGTATTCCTCTCCGTCGCCGGACGCACCGACGCCGGTGTTCACGCCCGCGGGCAGGTGGCCAGCTTTCAGACAACCGGCCGTCCCGATCCCGGCAAGCTGCGCCGTTCGGCCAATCAGCTGTTGCCCTCCACTATCGCGATCAGGTCTGCGGCACTGGCCCCCGCGGGTTTCGACGCCCGCCGCGCCGCGCTGTCCCGAACTTATTCATACTCGGTTCTCAACCGCGAATACCCGTCGCCGTTCCGTGGCCGCTGTGTTTATCATTACAGGGGCCGGCTGGACCGCGAACTCCTGCGACTGGCCGGCGAACTCATTCTGGGCTGGCATGACTTCACTGCTTTCACGCCCACCGTCACTGAACACAATTACTTCGTGCGTGAAATAACTCGGGCGGAGTGGGTATCCATCGATGGAAGTCCGGGAAGCGAAGATCTGCTCAAATTCTGGATAACCTCATCCGGCTTCCTGCGTAACATGGTGAGGGTTCTGGTGGGAACCATGATCGAGATAGCCCGTGGCCGGCGCCCTCTGGAAGATCTCGCCGCCCTGCTTGCGGGGGCATCGCGCCCGGCCGCGGGTGAGACCGCTCCCCCGACGGGTCTGTGCCTGGAATCGGTCGAGTACTCCGACTTCCAGGAACCAGCTCAGGGATAAGGCCCACTAACATCAGGCCGTCTTCGCCCGGATTATTAGGAACGCAAGCCTGTAATTCTGCCGGCATCCATCAGCGTCTGGGAAAATATAAAAATCAGGCAACCGCCAGCGCCGGAAGGAATGTTTATTAAGTGGCCGGATAAGGTATCAGTCTGGATATCAGGGTCGAATTACTTATTTCCGTTAGCTTTGCGAAGTTATAAATGTGATATAGCGGAAATATCTGATGATCTCATGAGGCTGATCTGATTGGTATCCATCCGGTTCATTTGGGCGAAAAAGACTTGAGCTGGGCCTTGACATGGAATATAGTTATGACGGTTTGTAAAGGACAACAAGGGAGACCAGAGAAAAAAAGGGCAGGTATTG
>JBBAAB010000134.1:0-4766 GCA_041658445.1 Thermoleophilia bacterium | reverse complement strand
CGTGGCCATAAAAAGCGTACGCGCCGAAGAGCCGCATTTCGAGGGTCACTTCCCGGGCCGGCCTGTGATGCCCGGCGTCCTGATGATCGAAGCCCTTGCCCAGGCGGGTGCGGTCGCTGTGCTCTCCCTCCCCGAAAACCGGGGAAAGCTCGTGCTTTTTGCCGGCATCGACGGCGTACGCTTCAAGCGCATCGTTGTACCTGGTGACGTTCTCAGGCTGGAAGTCGAGATGACCCGCATGCGTGGCACTATCGGCAAGGGTGAAGCCAGAGCTCTGGTTGACGGCGAGCTTGCCTGTAAGGCCACCCTGACATTCATGATCGCCGAGAGCCAGTCGTGAATGCGACCATAAAATTTATTCCAGAGACGCAAGCCGTATGTGTCCGCCGCAAGAAGTGAATTCCAGGCAAGTAAAAATCTCTGCCATAGGCACCCATGTGCCGGAGCGGATAGTGACCAACGACGAACTCTCCCTCACCCTGGACACCTCCGACGAATGGATTTCCAGCCGCAGCGGCATTCGCGAACGTCACATCGCGGCTGAAGACGAAGCCGCTTCAGACCTTGGCGCCGTCGCCGCCCGCCGCGCGCTGCAGGCTGCCGGATTGGGGCCGGAAGAGCTGGACCTGATCATCGTGGCCAGCCTTTCTCCAGACACGCTTTTCCCCCCGACCGCCTCTTATCTGTCCGGTCTGATCGGGGCAAACGGTACACCCGCATTCGATCTCTCCGCCGCGTGTACGGGCTTCATATACGCCCTGGCCACGGGCAGCGCCTTCGTCGCCTCGGGACAGGCCGACAAAGTGCTCGTTGTAGGTGCGGAGGTCGTGTCCCGGATGATAGACTGGACCGACCGGGAAACCGCTGTTCTCTTTGGAGACGGGGCTGGCGCTGTTTTACTGGAACCCGCGGTCGAGGGAGAGCCGGCCATCATCGGGTTTGATCTCGGCAATGATCCGGAGGGTGCCGGAGAGCTATGTCTGCCTGCCGGCGGTTCGCGGATGCCTGCCAGCGAAGAGACAGTCGCCGCGCATCAGCATTCGATCAAGATGAATGGTCGCGAGGTTTTTAAGTTCGCGACCAGAATTATTGTTACATCGGCCGAGAAGGTGCTCGAAAGACACGGACTGGACGTGGAGGATGTCAATTTATTCGTTCCCCATCAGGCGAACATCCGTATCATTGATGCGGCAGCCCGCAAGCTGGGGATATCGCCGGATCGGGTTTTTTCAAATCTCGAACGCTATGGCAACACTTCTTGTGCTTCCATCCCGCTATGTCTTGACGAGGCTGCTGCTGCGGGCCGGATCAACAAGGGAGACCTCGTGCTCATGGTCGGTTTCGGCGCCGGCCTGTCCTGGGGCTCATGCCTGGCGCGCGTCGGAGACTTAAAAAGAGTCTGACAGAAAGTCTGGAGCACCAAATGCCCAATCGCATATGCGACCTTTTGGAAATCGAGCATCCGGTCATTCAGGGCGGTATGAGCTGGACAAGCGACGCCAGTCTCGCCTCGGCCGTATCCAACGGTGGAGGCCTGGGGGTCATAGGGGCCGGAGCCATGCCGCCGGAGCTGCTACGCGAAGAGATAAGAAAGACGCGCGAGCTCACGGACAAACCGTTCGGGGTAAACCTGATCATGATCAATCCCGACCTCGGGAAGCAGATCGAGGTGCTGATGGAGGAGAGGCCGGCGGCGGTCACGCTGGGAGCGGTACAGAGCACCGCCTGCATTCCTCAACTGAAGGAGAGGGGTATCAAGGTGCTCCCCGTTGTGGCCGCGGTTGCGGTAGCGCGGCGCGCCGAACAAAATGGAGCCGATGCAATCATAGCTGAAGGCTCCGAAGCCGGAGGCCATATAGGCGAGACCACCACCATGGTTCTAACACCCCTCATCGCACGCTCGGTTGACGTTCCCGTCGTAGCGGCAGGTGGAATAATTGACGGCGCAAGCCTGGTGGCCGCCTTCGCCCTGGGCGCTGAGGGAGTGCAGATGGGAACCCGCTTTGTATGTGCCACCGAATGCACCGCACACAAGTCCGTGAAGGAAAAATTTCTGAAAGCCGGAGACCGCGCCACTGTCGTGACCGCACGCGCAATCGGTTATCCGGTCAGGGCGCTCAAGAACAAGCTCGCCGGGCTTTACGTCGATCTCGAGAAGGAATACCTTTTAGGCGAACGTACGGCCGAAGACATCGAGAGACTGGGTCTGGGTAAGCTGCGTGAGGCCATGCGCGAGGGCAATACCCGCGATGGCTCCATGATGGCGGGTCAGGGCGTCGCCCTTGTTGACAAGGTGCAGCCGGCTGCAGAGATCATCGCCGAACTGGTAGCGGAGGCCGAGGCGGTCGCAGAAAGTCTCCGTGGGCGAGTAGTCCTGAGGCGTTGAGACGGGGTCTTTGATGGGAAGTGATTTATGATGGGCAAGCTGGCGCTGGTTTTCCCGGGGCAGGGCTCTCAGTCGGTCGGTATGGGACGAGAACTGGTCTCCGCCTTCGAGATGGCCGCGACAACTTATAACCGCGCCAGCGAAATTCTCGGATGGGATGTCGCCGGACTCAGTTTCGAGGGTCCGGAGGATAAGCTGGCCAGCACCGAGTTTGCCCAGGTGGCCCTGTATGTCAACAGCATGGCCGCCATGGCGGTATTATCACAGAAGGGTGTTGCCGGCAGCGTTGTGTGCGGTCACAGTCTTGGAGAATACAGCGCACTCGCGGCAGCGGGAGCAATAAATTTTAAAGACGGTCTTAAGCTGGTCGCAAGCCGTGGAAAGGCGATGGGCCTGGCGGCGGCCGAGAGGCCCGGCGCCATGGCGGCGATCATCGGACTGGAAGACAGACAGGTAGAAGAGATCTGTTCGCGGTCAGGCGAAGTCTGGCCTGTCAATTACAACTGTCCCGGGCAACTGGTGATAAGCGGTGAGACCAAATCGGTTTTGAGGGCCCTCAAGGCGGCCGAAACGGCCGGGGCAAGGAAGGCTGTCAGGCTGGCAGTCAGTGGTTCGTTCCACAGTCCCCTGATGCGGGCCGCGGCAGGCAGGATGAAGGAAGAGTTGGTGGATGTGGAAATAAAAGACCCGGCGCCGCCGCTTCTTTCCTCGATAAGCTGTGAGTACGAGACCGCCGGAGGGTTGAAGGATTTGCTGGTCAGGCAAATCGTTTCCCCTGTTCGCTGGCGGCAGGCGGTGGAGCGGCTCATCGGCGACGGTGTCGACAGCTTCATCGAAGTCGGTAACGGAAAAGTATTAAGCGGTCTTATCCGCAGGATCAATCGGGAAACAAGGACATCTCAAACTTCCGATCCGGAAAGTCTGGAGAAGACGCTGGCCCTGGTATAGAGTGGCTCCTTGCTGACAGGAGATTTTATAACAGGACGCCACACGACATTCGAAAACGAGGAAGTCCGCAAAGACAGTAAGGCAACATTTTTCCGGAGGCGGCCAAGAGAAAATGACAGAAGACTTCACAAGGTATAGACTGGCCGGTCAGGTGGCCCTGGTGACAGGCGGCGCGCGTGGCATCGGACGCGCTACGGTAATTGCGCTCGCCCATGCGGGAGCATCCGTGGCCATCAATTATCAGCACAGCCACGAGGCCGCGGAAGCGTTGGCCGACAGTCTGCGCAGCACAGGCGTCAAGCTGACTACGGTACAGGGCGATGTCGCCGATGCAGCCCAGGTGAAAGCCATGATCGAACAGGCCGAGGAGGCCCTGGGGCGGATTTCCATCCTTGTAAACAACGCCGGAATCACCCGCGATACCCTGACCATGCGCATGAGCGAGGAAGATTTTGACGCTGTGATCGTCACGAGCCTGCGTGGAGCTTTCCTTTGCAGCAGGGCGGTTGCCCGTGGCATGATGAAGGCTCGCGGCGGATCCATAATCAATGTTTCGAGCGTCATCGGCCGGCGGGGTAACCCCGGTCAGGCCAACTACGCCGCCGCCAAGGCCGGGCTTATAGGTTTCACGAAGTCGCTGGCCCGTGAACTGGGACCGCGGGGTGTCAGGGTCAACGCCGTAGCTCCCGGGTATGTGATAACCGACATGACCTCCGAACTGCCTGATGAAATGAAAGACAAGATACTCGAAAATACACCACTGGGAAGACTGGCGACCCCGGAAGAGATCGCCAGCGTTATAGTTTTCCTTGCTTCGCCGGCCGCCGGGTATATAACCGGCGCCGTGATTCCCATCGACGGGGGTTTGGGCATATGAGCCGCCGTGTGGTAGTTACAGGGATCGGTGTGGTTTCACCGGTGGGAACAGGCATCGAGGATTACTGGAACGCGCTGATGGCCGGAGTGTCGGGCATGGGTCCCATAACCCAGTTTGATACGACCGGTTATCGCGTAAGGTTCGCCGCCGAGGTCAAGGACTTCGATCCGACGGCATATGTCGATAAAAAGAGCGCCCGTCGCATGGACCGTTTCGCCCAGTTCTCGGTTGCGGCGGCCAAGCTTGCCGTGGAGGACGGCGCCCTGGACATAGCCGCTGATCCGGAGAACATAGGAGTGATGGTATCGAGCGGTATTGGTGGCCTGAAAACCTTTGAGCGCGAGACCGAGGTTCTGCTCAACAAGGGGCCGGATCGCATCAGCCCCCTGTTCATACCCATGCAGATCGTCAATATGGCATCGGCCCAGGTTTCCATAGTGATGGGAACGAGGGGGCCGCTCAGCACCGTCTGCACAGCCTGTTCGTCGGCGAGCAACGCCGTCGGAGACGCCTTTGAGCTGATCAAGCGGGGCGCGGCGGACGTCATGCTGGCTG
>JBBAAB010000133.1:0-4768 GCA_041658445.1 Thermoleophilia bacterium | reverse complement strand
TTACTCCCTGGCTGAGATTCAAAAGATCATGGCCAAAAAAGGCCTTAGGAATAATTTCTCCAAGAAACGGCCAGCTCCTGAGTTCTGCAAGTCTTCAATTGCTTCGCTTCTGCAAAACAGGTTCTATACCGGAGTTGTCAGCTATCGGAAGGTAGAATATCCGGGGCTCCATGAACCGATTGTTGAACAATCCCTGTTCAACAGAGTCCAGCAAGCGCTGAGAAGCCGAGATCAGGCCGGAGAGCGAAAGCGGAAGCATCCGCATTATCTAAAAGGAACCATCTACTGCGCTGAATGCGGTTCCAGGCTGTCCTTCCTTCTCGCCAAGGGCAAATATCCTTACTTCTACTGCCTGGGGCAAAAACGGCATAATGGCTGCTCTCAGAAATACGTGGATGCTGTATGGGTGGAAAAGAAAATTGAGGATCTCTACAAGAACATCCAGCTTCCTCCGGAAACAGTTGAAGAATTAAAGGTGAAGCTGGAAGAAGATATTGTCAATCAGCAGGCTTCCTCAATCCTTCAAAGGAAGAGGTTGACCAAGAAAATTGATGAGCTGACGGACAAGAGATACAAACTGGTTGAAGCCTATTATCATGGGGCCGTCGCCATTGATATTTTAAAAGGCGAACAGGAAAGACTGGTTTCTGAAATCGGAGACTGCGAGGAAAAACTAAAAGTCATTGACGGCAAGCATGAGAACGTTCAGGAACTCCTGGAAAGAGCCATAGACTTAGCTGGAAACTGCCACGAGGCCTATCTGCTAGCTCAACCTGATAACAGGCGGCTTTTAAATCAGACCTTCTTTGACAAAATCTTTGTCGGAGATATCGAGGAAAAATTGAAAGACCCGGAATACAGCGATCTCTTCCATGAGCTTTTTTTAGGTGACAGTTTGAATAAGTCAAGTCTGGTCGGGGCGGGCGGATTTGAACCGCCGACTTCTTGCTCCCAAAGCAAGCGCGCTGCCAGGCTGCGCCACGCCCCGTTGTTAAGCGAAAATTGCGCAACCGCAACTCCCCGGCTTTGTTCCGCTTACAGCCAGGATAGATTATAGCAAACTGTTATCAGGGCTTCCTGAGCTTTTTCAGAAAATGTGTCACACTGACAATTTGGATACATCCGTATTGTTTCATCGACAATAGATGCTTGCGATCACCGGAAACGATAAAATTTGCTTTGGTTAATACAGCGCATTCAATCACACGGTTATCGTCCTCATCTCTTTCGATGACGCTCATTTTTTTCTTTGGCCGAACGACGGTAGCGACCTCCCCTATTTCTCTTACCACCTCCGTCACCCGATCTACCGGCCACCGAAATTTTACTGTCAACGTGGAAGCAAGCTCGGCAATCAGGGCTGTTGAAACAAATAGTTCGTATTCTCCCTCTTTGGCCAAAAGAAAAACCTCTCCGGGTCTGCCACCAAAGAGGATCGCCGATATATAGACGTTGGTGTCGAGAACGACCCGGGTCTTCACTTGCCCTCATGTAGAATGCGATCTACGTCCGCTTCCGTATGGATTCCGAACTCACGTGCCGTTTCATCACCCCAACGGCGTATGCGCCGCCAGCGTCCATAGGTAACATACTCCTTGAATGCCTCCCGGATCAATTCGCTCCTGGTGCGGTTTTCTTCAGCCGCAAGGCGGTCAATTTCTTCAGCAACCTCAGGTGGAACCGATACTGTAATTATTTTTGAAGCTCTGGTCATGATGTCCTAAGTCCTTATTATTACTATGTAATAATAAATATACTCCTGGATTTACGGAAAATCAAGTCGCATGTTACTGACCCATGATATTTTCTTCCACCATCTTCCGGTGCCCCCTGAGAAATTCGGCGGCCCCCATGCGGCGCTTGCCTTCCGGCTGCACCTCGATAAGTTCCAGCATGCCCGTACCGCAGCTGACCATCAGGCGCTCACCTTCGATCAGGGTTGTGCCCGGGCCGTCGCCGCCCTCGCTGACACGCGCTTTCCAGACCTTCAGCCTTTGGCCGTTAGCCCTGGTAAAGGCGCCGATATAGGGTGAAAGCCCTCTGACCTGCGCGGCGATCTCCCTCGCCGGACGCGACCAGTCGATCTCCATATCGGCCGAGGTAATTTTTTCCGCGTAGGTCGCGGCGTCTTCGTTCTGCTCCGTCGGCTCGATTTTTCCGGCGTCCAGGGCGTCGAGCACATCCACGAGCGCCTCTCCCCCGGCCCTTCCCAGCTTTTCATACATGCTGCCGGCGTCGTCATCATCTTCGATGTAGACAGCCCGGCTGGTGTACGCGGGGCCGGTATCCAGTTTGGGGGTGATATCCATGATCGTCACGCCGGTCACTCGCTCGCCGTCCATGATTGCCCGCTCGACGGGAGCCGCGCCCCGGTATTTCGGCAGCAGCGAGCCGTGTACGTTGATGCAGGGCAGGGCGTTGAGCAGCGAACCTTTGAGTATCTGTCCGAATGCCGCCACGGTCAGGGTTTTGACTCCAAGTGATTCAAGAAGTTCAATTACCTCCGGGGAGCTGATGTCTTCGGACTGCTCGACGCGAAGACCCTCCCTGAACGCCAGCTCCTTGACCGCCGATATACCCAGTTCGCGGCCACGGCCCGCGGGCCTGTCAGGCTGAGTTATGACCAGGACGACCTCGTGCGCCGAACCTAAAAGAGCCCCGAGTACGAGGGCTCCAAAGCGGGGTGTTGCGGCAAATGCGATTTTCATGCTCCCTTTGCCCCTTACCTTGACCTTTTCCGTCACTCTCCCGGCAGCTTCATGTTTCTCAAGTGGGACATGAGTTCCTTGCGCTGTTCCTTGCTCGTCCGGTTGATGACCATCGTTCCTTCCAGGTGATCGATCTCGTGCTGCAGGATGCGCGCTTTCAGACCTTCAAGTTCGTAGACCCGCCTGTTGCCCTCCAGATCCTCACCTTCCACTTTCACCTTTTGCGAACGCTCTACGTCGACGGCCATGCTGGCCAGGCTCAGACATCCCTCGGGCTCGGTATTAGTTTCGTCCGACCGCCAGGTGATCTCGGGATTGATGAGCACGTTTACTTCCTTGTCGAGCTGAAAGACTATGACTTTGCGAAGTACGCCTATCTGTGGCGCGGCGAGGCCGACGCCGTCGGCGACGTACATGATCTTGATCATGCGCTCGACCAGCTTGCGCAGCTCGTCGTCCAGTTCGACCGGGCGCGATATCTCCCGAAGACACGGGTCGCCGAACTGCCTGATCTGCGAATAAGCCGCGGCCTTGTTGTTATCATCCGCCAAAATTCATCCTCCTTATCAAAAAAGCCACTGGGGATCGACATCGACCACGATCCTGACCCCACGTGTATGAAATGGTTCGCGGAAGTGCTCGAGCACCGGCTTGAACGCGGCCAGCGTCCGCTCCACGTCTTTCGTCTTTACCAGGATATGGCTGCGCGACCAGCCCTGCATCCTGAACAGGTCGGCCGGACCCAGCACCTCTTCGTCACTCATGACCGGCTCCAGTTTATCCCGGAGGAACCCGGCCGCCTGAACCGGCGTTTCGCACTTACGGCTGAGGCAGATGATGTTTATCAGGTTGACGAAAGGCGGATAACCCAGCCTCCCGCGGCGGTCGAGTTCGGCCTGGTAGAACTCGTCCAACGCCTGTTGTGCAGCCATTCTAATACATTCAATTTCCGCATTCCACGTCTGGATGAGTACGCGGCCGTGAATGGCAGCGCGTCCGCTGCGCCCGGCCAGCTGCACGAGCAACGCGAAGGTGTTCTCTTCCGCTCTGAACTCAGGGAACCGCAACGCCAGATCGGCGTTGATGACAGCGGAGAGCGTCACCTCCGGGAAATGATGCCCCTTGGCGACCATCTGGGTTCCCAGCAGGATAGCACTTCCGGCCCTGCCGAACTCCTCGAGGATGCGCGGGCCCTCGCCGTAACCGCGAGCGGTATCAGCATCGAGGCGAAATATGGTGGCCTCGGGAAAACGGGCGTTCAGCTCATCTTCCAGCCGTTGGGTACCCACACCCCAGCGCCTGAGCTCGGCGGACTGGCACTTTGGGCAGACCGGGGGCACATCTTCCCCATAACCGCAATGATGGCACAACAGGCGATGGATGCGTGAGTGGATAGTCAGCGATACCTCGCAGTTTGCGCACTCCCACACATGGCCGCACTGGGCGCACTGCAGGTAGCTGGCATAACCACGGCTGTTGAGCAGCAGGATCGCCTTCTCCCCCGCCGCCAGCGTGCGGTCGAGCTCGCTGATAAGCCGCCGGCTGAAGACAGCGTCCCTCTCGTCCCTCATGTCGATTATCTCGACATCCGGCATGGAGGCGCCGGTGGCGCGCTCGGGAAGGACGAACCGGTCGGCGACATGATGGTAGCTTTCCAGCCTGGGCGTGGCGCTGCCCAGCACGAGACTCGCCCCCTCCAGCCGCGCGCGCTCCATGGCCGTACGACGCGCGTCGTATCGAGGGTCGTTCTCCTGCTTGAAAGAGCTGTCGTTCTCCTCGTCGATGACGATGAGCCTGAGGTTTGGCAGAGGTGCAAAGAGCGCCGAGCGCGGGCCGATGACCACGCCGACTTCCCCGGACCTGATGCGCATGTACTCGTCGTACCTCTCCCCCGGGCTGAGGCCGCTGTGGATGATGCCAACCTTCTCGCCGAACCGCCGCCTGAATCTTTTGACCGCCTGGTGGGTTAGTGATATTTCTGGAACGAGGACTATCGCCGAACCGCCGCGAGCCATTGCTTCCTCAATGGTCCGCAGATAAACCTCGGTCTTGCCGGCGCC
>JBBAAB010000132.1:0-4795 GCA_041658445.1 Thermoleophilia bacterium | reverse complement strand
AGCAGATGTTCAACCGGGCCAAGAAGATCCTGGCAAGCGAGCTTATGTACGCCCGCGGGCTGGACGAGGACCAGGCGGACAAGTTCCTGGACGGCGTGCTCAAGGAACTCGGTCCCACCGTCACCGCAGGAAAAATGGACGATGCCCTTTAAACCACAGGGAACGCATCGGACAAAAAGTAATTGAATCAAGCCGCCGGCGGCGACGCCGGCGGCTTTTTTGTGAGACGGATCTCTGGTGAAAGTGCATGCCAACGCATATTATGGACGACTGAAGCGGATGTTGCTGATTTCTGCTTGAAACTCGATACCAGAAACTGGAAACTAACAGGTATGGAAATTGGTGTAATCATAGCGGCCGGCGGAATCGGCAGCCGCATGCAGGCGGGGGGCTCAAAGCAGCTCCTTTCACTCATGGGGAAGCCCGTGCTTGCCCATACGGTCTCCCTCTTTCAGGAGCTGGATGTGGCGAATGAAATCATCATCGCCATCGATCCCGGCGATGTGACCCGCTGTCGCCAGGAAGTTGTTGAGAACTTCGGTTTCAGCAAGGTGACCGCTGTTGTGCCCGGGGGAGAGAACAGGGCTGAATCCGTGGGCAACGCATTGGCTGCCCTGAGCCTTTCCGTCGATGTCGTGCTTGTCCATGACGGCGCCCGGCCCCTGCTTCCTGCGGATCTTCTTCGCCGGGGGATACGGGATTTCGTGGACGGTTCATGTGACGGCGTGGTTTTCGGTTTGCCGGTAACGGATACCATCAAGGAAGTGGGTATCAACAGCAGACTGGTAACGCGGACGCCCGACCGCTCCCGCCTCTGGGCAGCCCAGACACCGCAGATATTCAAGCGGGACATTCTGGAGAAAGCACACCGGGCGGCAACTGAAGCGCTGGCGCAGGCAACCGATGACGCCTCGCTGGTCGAACGAATCGGCGGCTGGATAAGGATGTCTCCAGGTAGCAGGGAAAACATCAAGCTGACGGACCCGTTCGACTTGTTGCTGGCGGAAGCGATATTAAGGCAGAGGGAAGAGAGCGAGGGGGTGACGACTTGAAAATCAAAACCGGGATTGGCATGGACGCCCACCGTTTCGCTGAAGGCAGGAAGCTGGTGCTGGGCGGCGTCGAGATCGCTTATCCGCGCGGACTGGAAGGCCACTCCGACGCCGACGTCTTGAGCCACGCCATCGCCGACGCGCTTCTCGGCGCCGCCGGACTCGAGGATATAGGCCACTATTTTCCGGACAGCGAACCGGAGTGGAAAGACGTATCCAGTCTCGAAATCCTCAAGGATGTGGCCGGGCTGGTGCGCCGGCGCGGGTGTGAAATCGGAAATGTTGATGCGGTGGTGGTGGCCGAGGAGCCGAGGATCGCGCCATATCGTGAAGACATGCGCGCCCGGCTGGCGGGCGCTATCGAAGTTCCAGCCGCGGCTGTCACGGTCCGGGGCACGACCACGGAGGGCATGGGTTTTACCGGCAGGGGTGAGGGAATCGCGGTGCTGGCGACATGTTTGGTAGAATGCATGGGTATTGTGAGTGATATAGACCTTTAGAAACCGGCGGGGAGAGTGATCGATGTATGCCATAAATTTTTATTCGCATTTCTATGATGATCAGCTGCGGCAACGGCGCAAGACAGCAACCATCCGGCTGGGTGACAAAAGCCACAAGTATAAAAAAGGACAACTGGTATGGATCACGATCGGGCGCAAGTACGGTCCGCGGCAGAAACTGTTCACGGCGATAATCGACAGCGTCGAGGTCAAGCCTATCGATGACGTGAGTCCGCGGGACGTCGAACGCGAGAATCCCGAGTTCCGCCGGGTCGATGAGGTCGTGCATCTGCTCAGCCAGGTCTATAATCGTCCGGTCACATTGCAGGACACCGTGACCGTGGTCCACTTTTCCGACGTCGCCGAGTAGCCGCGGGCGCCGCGTCGTCTGATCCAGTCCATGGCAAGCCATCATTCTCTCCCAGGCCCGGCAAGGGTGCGTTTCGCGCCCAGCCCCACGGGCACCCTGCATGTCGGTTCGGCCCGGACCGCGCTCTATAACTATCTTTTTGCCAGGCATACCGGGGGCGACCTGGTGCTCCGTATCGAGGACACCGACGCCGCCCGTTCCACCGTTAAGTTCGAGGGGTCGATCATGGCGGACCTTCGCTGGCTGGGACTGGACTGGAACGAAGGCCCCGATGTCGGCGGCGACCACGGTCCTTATCGCCAGAGCGAGCGTTCCGCGCAAGGCATCTACCGCGACGCCGCTGAAAGGCTGCTTGTGGAGGGAAAGGCCTACCATTGTTTCTGCTCGCAGGACCGTCTGGAACAGCTGAAGCAGGAGACCCTGGCGCGGGGCGAGATGCCCAAGTATGACCGCTGCTGCGAAAGCCTGCTCGTCGACGAGGCGGCGGCGAGCGTCGCGGGAGGCAAGCCGGCGACGATCCGTTTCCGGGTCCCCACACATGAGATCATCGTCAATGACGTCATCCACGGACCAACCAGATTCTCCCCGGACGTCATCGGCGACTTCATCATCCTAAGATCCGACGGTGGCGCTTCATATAACTTCGCGGTCGTCGTGGACGACATCGCCATGGAGATCACGCATGTGATACGTGGTGAAGACCACCTGACGAACACCGCCCGGCAGCAGCTCGTTTTCGAGGCGTTCGGGCATGAGCCGCCCGCGTTCGCGCATCACTCGCTGGTCATGGGCTCCGACGGCGGCAAGCTTTCCAAGCGCCACGGGGCGACTTCGGTCGGGGACTTCAGACGCATGGGATACCTGCCGTCCGCCATCATTAATTACCTGGCCCTGCTTTCCTGGTCGCCCGGCGACGGCGAGGAGAAAATGGGCAAGGCCCGGATGGAACAGCAATTCGAGCTTCAGCGCGTGAGCAAGAGCCCGGCGATTTTTGATATCCAGAAGCTCAACTGGCTGAATGGATTACACATACGTGATCTGAGCCCGGATGAACTGGATCGAGCCTTGAAACCTTTTTTGGAGGAAACCGGGCTTGACATTACTCCCGGGCAGCTGGCGGTAGCCGAGGCGGCCGTGCAGACCGGGCTTGTGACTTTATCCGACTCCTCCGCCATGATAAGCGATTTTTTCGACATGGTGCCCCTTGAGAAAGCCGAAGACGCCGGTGAGATCGCCGACGATCAGGCGAGGGCGGTGCTGGAAATGGCGCTGGCGCGGACCGGGCAGATACCGCTGGCGGCGGATATAGCCGCGGTGAGCGTGGAAGATGGGCTTGATGCGGCGCGTGCGCTGGTCAAGGAACTCAAAAGCGGATGCAAGGCGGACAAAATACCTCCGAAGCGGCTCTTCCGTACACTCAGGATAGCGCTTACCGGCAAGACATCCGGTCCTGAACTTCCCTTTCTGCTCGCGGGCCTGGGGCGGGAAACCGCCCAAGAGCGGCTTGAATCGGCCAGACGGTTTGCTGCAGAATAAGAAAGAAAATCTTTTGTGGAAGAATCCTGCAGAACAACATGAATAATCACAACATCAAAATATACAACACGCTCACCCGCGGCAAGGAAGATTTCAACCCGCGCGATCCGGGAAAGGTGGGCATCTACGTCTGCGGGCCGACGGTGTACGACTACGTCCACGTGGGCAACGCGCGTCCCTATGTTTTCTTCGCGGTATTGTCACGCTACCTGAGAAAGATCGGCTATGAAGTCAAGCTGGTGGAGAACCTCACCGACGTCGACGACAAGATAATCGAGCGCGCCAACAAGGAAGGCGCGACTTCGGACGCGATCGCAAAACGATTCTCCACGGCCTACAGAGAAGACACCGGCCGTCTGGGGCTGGGACGCCCCGACCTGGAGCCTAAAGCCACAGAGCATATCAACGAGATCATCGAACTCTGCAAGAGGCTGGTGGAGGCGGGCTACGCTTACGAGACCGGCGGCAGTGTATATTACCGCGTCCGCGAGTTCCCCCAGTACGGCAAGCTTTCCGGCCAGAAGACGGATCAGATGAAACACTGCGAGCTGGCCCGCGACGGCGAAGCGAAAGAGAGCCCGCTGGATTTCGCTATCTGGAAGATGGCAAAACCCGGCGAGCCCAGCTGGAAGAGCCCCTGGGGGCAGGGACGGCCCGGCTGGCACATCGAGTGCACCGCCATGTCGATGAAGTATCTCGGTGAGAATTTTGATATCCATGGTGGCGGCCGCGACCTGGTTTTTCCCCATCACGAGAATGAGATAGCCCAGGCGGAGGCCGTGACCGGCCGGGCTTTCGCGCGCTACTGGATGCACAACGGCATGATCACCCGCAAGGACGAGAAGATGAGCAAGTCGATCGGCAACATCTTTCTGCTCAGGGAGTTTCTCAAGGGATACGACCCGCGGGTGCTCATCCTTTTCTTCATAAGCTGCCATTACCGCAGCCCCCTGGAATTCTCGACAGTGAATCTCGAGGAAGCCGCCGGCATGCTCGAACGCTTCAGGAACTGTTTCTGGAAGATAAACAGCGTCATGGGTGAAACTGCGCCTGATGGCGGCTCGGAGGGCGGCAGCGAGGCTCTCGTGGGCGCTATGGCCCATACCAGGGAGCAGTTCCACGCTGAAATGCAGGATGATTTCAACACTGCCGGGGCGCTGGCGGCGGTTTTCGGTCTGGTCAGGGTGATCAACGAGTATGCCGAGGAGGCATCGGTCGCGCATGAAGTCAACTCCGGATTTCTGGGTGAGGCCCGGGACCTGCTGGCGGAACTGCTCTTCCTGCTTGGTATCGAGATCACGAGCGCGGACTATGGCGATTCGGTTCTGGAGACGGAG